>JBBFLF010000005.1 GCA_037481655.1 Desulfobaccales bacterium
CCGCCGGGACCAGGGGTCGCAGACCCCTGCCCCCTCTCCCAAGCCCTCTCCCCCAACCCCTTATTGGGGGGGTGAGGAGGGGAGTCTGAGGGGAGGGTGGGAGAGCCAGGCTCCCCCCTTCCTCCCCTCAGTTTACAGGACCCAGCTCAGGATGAGCCGGGCCACTTGCAGGTAGATAAAGACCCCCAGGATATCCACCAAGGTAGTGATAAGGGGGGCGGAGATCAAGGCCGGGTCTAGGCCGAATTTATGGAACACCAGAGGCCAAACGCTGCCGGCCAGGGTGGCGAAGGTGGAGATGGCCACCAGACTCAGGCCCACGGTCAAAGCTACCCAGCCGTTGCCCTGGAGCCAGTAGGCCCAGCCGGTGACCAGCGTGGCCAAGAGACACCCCAGAAGCAGGCCGGTGCTCACTTCTCTGAGGATGAGGGTGAGGGCGTTCTTGCGGGTGACCTCCTGCAGGGCCAAGCCCCGGACGAAGACAGTGGAGGTCTGGGAGCCGATGTTGCCGCCGCTGCCGATCAGAAGCGGAATGAAGGCCGTCAGGGCGATGACCGACTCCAGGAGCTGGGATTGGCGAAGGATCAGGCTGCCGGTGACGGTGTTGGCCACCAGAAGCAGAAGCAGCCAGCCCACCCGGTTGCGAGCCAGGGTGACGATGCCGGTCTTGAAGTAATTCTGCTCCGGCACCTGCACCGCGCCCAGGCGGTAGATGTCCTCGGTGGCCTCCTCCTGGAGAATGTCCAGGATGTCGTCGTGGGTGACGATGCCCACCAGGCGGTGTTCCCGGTCCACCACCGGCAGGGCCAGGAGGTCGTATTTCTGCATCTTGCGGGCCACCTCCTCCTGGTCCTCGTCGGTCACGGCATAGATGACCTCCCGCTCCATGATGTCGGCCACCCGGGTGCTCGGGTCGGCCAGCACCAGTTGCCTCAAAGAGACGATGCCCTGCAGCCGCCTCTGCTCATCTTTGACGTAGCAGTAATAGATGGTCTCCTTGTCCAGGCCCACCCGACGGATGCGCTCCAGGGCCTCCGCGGCGGTGTAGGAGCCTTTGAGGTCGATATACTCCGGGGTCATGATGCCCCCGGCCGTGTCCTCCTTATAGCCCAAAAGGAGCAGGGTGGCCTGGCGCTCTTCCGGGGTCAAAAGGGAGAGGAGCCGTTTGGCCACCTTGGCAGGGAGCTCATCCAACAAGTCGGCCCGGTCGTCCGGGGACATGTTCTCCACGAGGTGGCGCACCTGCTCGGTCTTGAAGCTCTCCAGGAGGGCCTGCTGGTCCTCCACCGGCAGGTATTCGAACACCGCCACGGCGTGGTCTTTGTCCAGGAGGCGAAAGAGCAGAGCCCGCTCCGGCGCCGGGAACTCGCTGATGATCCCGGCCACGTCCACCGGGTTCATGGGGCGCAAAAGCGCCTTCACCCGGTCCCAGTGCTGCTCTTTCAGTTCTGCCTGGATTTCGGCAAGGATCTCTTCCACAGATCCCCCTTACCGGTGCTCGGCCTTGGCTGCTCCGGGCTCCAAATAGATGATTTCGCTGGAGTCATCATAGGCCAGCATCTCGGCATAGCGGCCCCAGGTGATAACGGTCTCCAGTTGGCGCTCCGCCTCCTCCGGGTGAAATTCCAGTTCCAGGGCCTTTTGGACCACGTCCCACTCCAGTTGCCGGCGGTCCGCAGCCTGGAGCAGGCCCAGGAGCCAGCGGACGATGGGCACCCGGCGCAGGCGGGTGGCAAAGATCTCCTTGCGGGCGGGAATGCTGGCCTCGGCAAAGGTCTCCCCCAGGCCGGTGAGGGTGATGTCGCCTTGGGCCACGGTGGCGAACCCGAGAATCTCCGCGGCCTCGATGAGCTGCAGGAGGTGATCGGAGCTCATGTGCAGTTCCCGGGCCAGGGCGTAGATGTCCGCCCGGTTCCCCGGCAGGGCATCCAGATGCTCCAGCAGGCCGGCCAGGTCGTCGATATTGATGTGGGGCAGGGCCCGGGTGCGGCCCGGCTCGCCGGGCGCGGTCCCCAGCTCCAGGTGCTCGGGCTGGGTGTGGCCCGCCAGGATCATGTAGACCCGGTCCACCAGGTCCAGAAATCGGGAGTCCTTGCGCTGGCGGGGCTGGGGGTAATCCACCTTGAAATCGGTGATCACCCGGCCGGGGTCCTTGTCCATGACCACGATGCGGTCGGCCATGAGGACCGCTTCCTCGATGTTGTGGGTCACCAGCAGAATGGCTTTGGTGGGAATATTCCCTCCGGTCCACAGTTCCAGCAGCTCCCCCCGCAGGGACTCGGCGCTTAGGACGTCCAGGGCGGAGAAGGGCTCATCCAGACAGAGGAGCTCCGGCTCCACCGCCATGGCCCGGGCAAAGCCCACCTTCTGGCGCATGCCGCCGGAGAGCTCCCGGGGGTAGGCGGTCTCAAAGCCGTCCAGCCCCACCCGGTCCAGGAGATCCAGGGCCCGGCTGGTCCGGAGCTTAGCGGGCACCCCCTTGGCCTTCAGGGCCACCTCCACATTTTCCAGCACCGTGAGCCAGGGGAAGAGGGCAAAGGTCTGAAAGACGATGGTGGCGTAGGGGTTGACTCCCGTAAGGGGCTCCCCCCGGTACAGGACCCGGCCGGAGGTGGGCGCCTGCAGACCGGTGATGATGCGCAAGAGCGTGCTTTTGCCGCAGCCGGAGGGCCCCAGCAGGGCGACAAACTCCCCTTCCTCCAGGTGCAGGTCAATGTCCTGGATAGCCGTGAAGCTGCGGCCGCCGCTCCAGTAGACCTGGCTGACCCGGCGGAGATCCAGTAAAGTGGCGCGGGCGTTCATGGTCTCAATCCAGACGGTAACGTTCTTCGGCCAGACGGTAGAGCCGCCGCCAGAACAGCCGGTTGAGGGAGGCCACCGCCAGGATCATGCTCAGGGTGGCGGCCAGGAGCAGGGGGTAATCCCCCGCCGCGGTGGCCTGGGCTATCACCGCCCCGATGCCGGTGGTGGCGAGGCTCTGCCCGCCGAAGTGCACGTATTCCGCCACGATGCTGGCGTTCCAGGCCCCGCCGCTGGCGGTGATGCCCCCGGTGATCACGTAGGGAAAGATGGCCGGCAGAATCAGGGTGCGCCAGCGGTCCAGCCGGCCCTGGCGCAGCAGGGCCGAGGTGTAATGCAGATCCCGGGGAATGGCGCTGGCCCCGGCGATGATATTGAAGAGCAGATACCACTGGGTGCCCAGGAGCATGAGAAAGACCGCGGCCACGTTCAGGCCGCCGGGTAATTCCAGAAAAACCAGGAGCACCACGGGAAAGAGGGCCGTGGCCGGGATGGAGGCCACCACCTGCACCAGGGGCTGCAGGACCGCGGCCAGGCGGGGATGGGTGCCGATGAGCACCCCCAGGGGCACCGTCCAGGCCAAGGCGATGACCAGGGCCGCCCCCACCCTGAGAAAGGTGGCCCCCAGACCGGTCAGGAGCTCCAGCCATTGGCCCAGATGAATCTGCCAGAGAAAAAGGCCCGCCTCCCAGAGACCCACTCCCAGGAGCACCGCTCCTAGGCCTGCCACGGCAAATCGGAGCCAGGGCCGCCCTTTTCCCGGCGTCAACCTCTCGGCCGGCGGTCCGAACCAGGTGAGCAGGCGCTGATCCAGCCAGGAAAAGAGAGGGACCAGGGTCCTTTGCCCCACCGCCTTGAGGAGGAGGGAACCCCGTAGGGCTTCATAAAACCAGGAAGTGACAGGGTATTCCGCCTCCACCAGCTGCAGCTTGAACTTTTCCGACCAGGCCAGCAAAGGGCGCCACACCAATTGGTCCAGGAGCACGATGATGCCCACCAGGGTGCCCAGCCCCCAGATGAGGGAAGGGATGGAGCCCTGGTTGGCAGCCTCCTGGAGATAAGAGCCCAATCCCGGCAGGCGGAAATCCCGGTTGCCGGCGGTGAACATCTCGGCGGCCATGAGGAAGAACCAGCCACCGGCCCAGCTCATCATGCTGTTCCAGATGAGAGAGATGGCGGCAAAGGGGAGCTCCAGACACTTGAAGCGCAGCCAGGCGGGAAAGCGGAAAACGGTGCTGGCCTCCTCCAGGTCCCGGGGCAGCGTGCGCAGGGACTGATACCAGGCAAAGGTCAGGTTCCAGGCCTGGCTGGTGAAGATGAGAAAGACGGCGGCCAGCTCCACCGCCACCGACAGGGGCAGGAAGGCGCTGAAGGTGAGGAGCGCCACCGGCAGAAAAGACAGGATGGGGACGCTCTGCAGCACATCCAACAGCGGCAGGAGGAGCTTTTCCGCCAGGGCGTGCTTGGCCGCCAGGGTGCCGTACACCAGGGAAAAGGTGAGGGACAAAAGATAAGCGGCCAGCATCCGGCCACAGGACAGGGCGGCGTAATATGGCAGCACCCCCGGAGCCAAAGAAATCTCGGAGGCCCGGAGGATCTCCGGCACGTCCAGCCCCAGCCTCACCCCGGCCCAGAGGAGCACCGCCAGGATGCCCAAGACCACCCAGTCCCCCCAGGAAAAGGGCCGCAGGAGGGGCTGGGCCAGGCGGAACAGCAGGGGGGTGCGGTCTGGGCCGGGCTGCGTGTTCATGGGACGCTCGTCCTGATGGAGACGGGTTATGATATAGTGACGTGGCGGTGGGCGAGGGAGGAAGACAAGCTCCGGATCTCTTCCAGCGCCTTTGTTGCCTTTCTCCCCGGGCCGGGAAACGCAGGCGGCGGACCCTTCCCGGAAGCCCCGGCCATTGAGAAGCCATAACCAAGTCATTGTAGCAGAAGAATATTAAGAAACAATTGTGCAGGAGAAATTCCCTCAAAGCTTGGAGGGTGCATGGCTTTATCTCCCTTGTTTCGCCTCTTGGCGGCTCTGGCTCTGACAGTCTGGCTCCCTGTCTTACCCGCTGGGGCGCAAAATAGCCCCACCACCTCGCCTCCTCCCCGGGAAGAGGCCCTCTCCCCTGAGCTGCTGCCCCGTTTGCTGACGGAGGGCGCCGCGGCCCTGGAGCAGGCCGGGGCCAAGCTGAAGGAAGTGCAGGCCCAGGCGGACCGCCTGTATGAGAAGGCGGCCGGGGAATTGCAGGTGGCCAAGGCCAAGGCGGCCACTCTCAAAGCCTCCCTGGCCGTGGGGGAGGTGGCCTTCCAACAGGCGGAGGCGGAGCTGAAGGAGGTGAGCCAGGGGCTGGAGCGCCTGGCCGCTGACCTGAAGGCCCTGGGGCAGCTCCGGGACCAGGTGGTGCAGGAGGCGCAAGCCAAAGCCAAGGCCCGGGCCACCCTGGAGGAGGAACTGACCCGGCTGGCCAAAACCCGCCACCCCATCAGCGGCACCCCGGAGCTCCGCCAGGCCGCCAGCCGCTATCTGGCCCTGGCCAAGGACTATGAGCGGGAAGCGGCGCGGCTTCAGGGGCAGATGGACAAAAGGCTGGCGGAGCTCACCCGGGGCCAGACGGAGCTGGCCGCCGCCCGGGAGCAACTGGCCGCCTCCCTGGACCAGGCCTGGTGGTCCCGGCTTTTTACCCGCTCCACCTATGTCGATGGCGTGGAGAAGCTGAGGGCCCAAGTGAGGGACACCTGGCAGGCCCTCCTGGCTCTGCCGGCCCGGGTGGGCGAACTGGGAAGGCAACTGGTGGCCTCCGGGGCGCTGGCCGCCTATCTGGGCGCCAAAGCGGCTCCCATCACCGGGTTGCTGCTGCTGCTGGTGGGCATGACCCTGGCGGCGGTGCGCCTCGGCCGGCTGGTGGACCCCCAATTGGCACACTGGCAGGCCCAAGCGGAGGAACTGAGCCCCCGGGTGATCCTTCATCTCGCCCACCTGCTGGCTTCCCAACTGGTCCTGCTGGCCTGGTGGGCCTGGCTGCTGCTGGCATTCTTGACCCTGGAGCTGCTGACCCATCCCGCCGCTTATCTGGCGGTCCTCGCCGGCGGGGTGATGGTGGCCCGGCGCCTGACCAGGCAGTTGATCAACCGGGTCTTTGCCGGCCCCGAGGCCGAGGGCATCCTGCCCCTGGATGCGGCCACGGCCCGGTTTTACCGGCGCCACTTAAGGCGTCTGGCCACTTACATTCTCCTTTTCGGAGTCCTGGGCCTCACCGCCGCCCGGGTGTTGGGGTTTTCCCCCGGCAGCCGGGAACTCCTCACCTACCTCTTCCAGGTGGGGCTGTTGGGCTGGGCCTTGTGGATTCTCCGGCCCCGGTATTTTGAGACCCTGGTCTCGGAGCTGCCGGTGCCTGCCTGGTTTCAGCGCCGGGGGATGCTCAGATTCCTGCGGGGGCTGGTCTTCCTGTTTTTGGGGCTTGTCATCCTGACGGAGCTGTTGGGCTTTCAGGCCCTGTCCCTGTATCTGGCCCAGGCCGCGGCCGAAAGCGGGCTGGCGGTGGTGGCCGCCTGGGTCTTCTGGCAAGGTCTGAGGGCCGCCCTGAAGCATTTCTTCCATCCCCGGCACGGCCGGCTCACCGCCAAAGTGCCGGTGCGCCCGGAGGTGGCGGAGCGCTCCTATCGGACCCTGAAACATAGCCTCCTGACCCTGGTGGCGGCCGCCACCCTGGTGGTGGCCCTGTCCTTTTGGGGCATCCGCCCGGCCCATCTGGCCCGGGTCTTGGAATGGCTGAACTACGGCCCGGCTCTGGGTCCCATCCGCCTCAGCCCCCTGAGCCTGGGCGCCGCCATCCTCATCGTTTACGGCGGTTTCTGGTTTTCCCGCCTCGCCCGGGCCTTCCTGGAGATCAATATCTATCCCCGCCGGGATTGGGACCCCGGAGTCACCTACACCATCTCCACCACCCTCCATTATGTGGTGCTCATCCTCACCGTGCTACTGGCCTTGAACGTCCTGGGGGTGCCGTTGGCCAACGTCGCGTTGGTGGCCGGCGCCCTGGGGGTGGGCATCGGCTTCGGCCTGCAGAACATCGTCAACAATTTCCTGAGCGGCCTCATCCTCCTCTTTGAGCGGCCCATCAAGGTGGGGGACCTCTTGGTGGTGGACGGCCAGTGGGGCACGGTGAAGGAGATCCGGGTGCGGAGCACCGTCTTCCAGACCGCGGACAAGGCGGTGCTCATCATCCCCAATTCCGAGCTCCTGTCCAGCAAGATCGTCAACTGGACCCACTACGGCTGGGGCCCCACCCGCCTCACCCTCAAGGTGGGGGTGAGCTACGGCTCGGATGTGGCCCTGGTAACCCGGATTCTGATGGATATCTGCGCCGCCAATCCCCGGGTGGCTTCGGAGCCGCCGCCCCAGGTCTTTTTTGAGGCCTTTGGGGACAGCAGCCTGAATTTCAACGTCTGGGTCCATGTCCACACACCGGCGGACCGCGTCCCCGCCACCCATGAGCTCAACAGCGCTATCTTCGCGGCCTTCCGGGCCCACGGCATCGAGATCCCCTTCCCCCAGCGGGATCTGCACCTGAAGACCTGGCCCCTGCCGCCGCTGCCGCCCTCGGAGAGGTCATGATTCCGGGCCTCGCGGAACCCCCCCGGCTCCTTAATGAGACCCGGCGCCTCGGGGTGAGCCTTGAAGGAGCCCGGCCCCTCACCGGCGGCTCCGAGCGCCGCTTTTTTCGGCTCCCGGGCACCTCCCCGGTGGTGCTCCTCTCTCATCCCCAGCCCCCCGGTGTGGCCGTCAATGAAAATGACTCCTACTTTCACATCGGCCGGCACCTACGGCGTCAGGGGGTGCCGGTACCGGAGATCTTCGCCTACTGCCGGGAGGAGGGCTGGCTGCTGTTGGAGGACGTGGGCGACCTCAGCCTGGAGGCGGCCCTGGCCCAGCCCGGGGCGGACTGGCGCCGCCTCTATCGGGAGGCCCTGGAGATTCTCGTCCGCCAGCAGCTGGCCGGCAGGCAAGGTTTTGATCCCGCCTGGTGCTTCGACACCCCCCGGATAACCCGGGAGTTTCTCCTCGCCCGGGAGTGCCGCTATTTTGTGGAGGCCTTTCTGCAGAGCTATGCGGGCCTGGAAGTCACCTTTGCGGACCTGGAGGCGGATTGTCAGAGGCTGGTGGCCGCGGCCCTGCCCGAGGGCTCGGAGGAGGTCTTCCTGCACCGGGATTACCAGTCCCGGAACCTCCATCTCCATCAGGGGCGGCTCAGGGTCCTGGACTTCCAGGGGGGGCGCCTGGGGCCTCTGGGATATGATCCGGCGGCCCTCCTCCTTGACCCCTATGTGAACCTGGGGGAGGCCCGGGAGGAGGAATTGCTGGCGTACTACCTGACCCTGCTTCGCCGGGAGTGGCCGGTGGCGCAGGCCGCCTTCCGGGAGAGCTTTTTCCACCTGGCATTATGCCGCCACCTGCAAGTGCTGGGGGCCTTCGGTTTTCTCACGGTGGTCCGGGGAAAGCCCCAGTTCGCCGCCCACATCCCCGCGGCCCTGGCTGGCCTGCGGCGCCGGCTGGCCCGGCGGCCGGGGGCCTTCCCGGCCCTGGAGGAAGCGGCCCGCCTGGCCGCCGCCCGCTTGCAGTTGCAATGAAATCAGGGAGCGGCGGATGCCACCTCAGCGGGAGGGCAAGAACCAGCCTTCATCTTGCAGGCCTGTTTTTTTCTCGTTTTCTCGAACCTTCGCCAAAATTTCCGCATATATTTTTAGCCACACGGTGATGATCGGCATGGAGGTGTGAGGCAGATGGGGAAAAAGACCTGGTCCCGGCTGGCGGCGACGGTCTTGTTGCTGTATGCCGGCAGCGTCCTGGCGCACCTGGCCTGGCATCCGGACTTGTATCAATGGGACTTCAAAATCTATTATTATGCTGCTAAGGCCTTTGCCGCTGGGCTCAACCCCTATGAGACCGCCAATCTCCTTAGCCTGGCGCCCGCAGCCATCAACCCGAGGTTGGGTTTTGCCTACCAGCCGCTGACCCTCTATTATTTTTTCCCCCTCCTGGGGCTGGAATTCTCCGCCGCCTATCAGGCCTTTCTCTGGGGCAAGGTTGCGGCCCTCACTGGGCTTTTTTTTCTGTGGCGGCGGTGGTTTCTGGACCCCGGCCATGGCGTCTGGCTGCTATTGTTCATGATGGTGGCCTTCAACAATACGGTCTATGCCGATCTGGCCGCCGGGAATATCTCTGTCTGGGAGCAGGCGGTTCTTTGGCCGGCCCTGCTCTTTTTTCTGCGAGGGCATCTGGGGTGGTTCTCCCTGCTCATCGTGCTGCTGGCCAGCATCAAACTGGTGCCCCTCCTGCTCCTGGGTCTCCTCTTCCTGGCCGAGGATCGCCGCCGGGCCTATACTTGCCTGGCGCTTTCCGGATTGGGTTTTGCCGCCCTGGCGGCCCTCTCCTACCTGGGTCATCCCTCCCTGTTCATTCATTTTCTCACCCAGGGACAGGGGATGCTCGCCGAGCGGGGAGTCATCAATCCCTCCACCCTGGCTTTTCTCACAGCCGGTGTCACTCAGGCTGAAAAATTGATGGGCTTTTCCTTTCCAGGCTGGACGGCTTTCGGTCTCTATGCCGTGGCGGCCGCTGCGGTCCTGACCGTCTCCGGCTGGGTCCTCCACCTCTGGCAGCGGGCCGGCCATCCGGACCGCGACCGGGTGGCGGTGCTCTTTGGCTGCGTGGTTTATGCCCTCTTGGCTCCGCGCCTGAAAAACTATTCTTACATCCTTCTGGTGGCCCCCGCCTTTTTTATCCTCTGGCGCAGCCACTTGGGCGCCACCCCCTACTTTCTCCTCACGCTGATGCTGTTTTCGCCCTATCCCAGCCTGCCGGGGGTAGAAGCGATAGCAGCCAAATTGCTCCCCTATTATTCCTTGTTCCTGGCCTACCTTGTCTGGGGTCTGTATGTGCGATATATTTTGCAGGAATGCCGCCTTACTGCCTCCCCCAAGAACCTCCTATAAGAGGGTGTCCCAGCGGTGACCCTCGGGGACCGGGCCGTTGGGGGACCGACGCCTGCATGGTTCCCACGCCCGCTGCCCACCCTGAGCCTCCCCTGTGCGTGGATCTGGACGGCACCCTGGTGCGCACCGATACCCTGCTGGAATCCCTCCTCATCCTGCTGAAGAGCCGCCCATGGCTCTTTTTTCTCTTGCCCATCTGGCTCCTGCAAGGCCGGGCCGCCACCAAGCGCCGGCTGGCGGAACTGGTGGACCTGCCGGTGGATACCCTGCCCTACCACCAGGACCTGCTCCGGCTCCTCAGGGATGAAGGAGGCCGGGGGCGGACCCTGGTTCTGGCCACCGGCGCGGATGAGCGCTTGGCTCAGCGGGTGGCAAAACACCTGGGCTGTTTTTCGGAAGTCCTGGCCAGCGACGGCAGGGCCAACCTCACCGGGCGGCGCAAGGCCCAGGCTCTGGTGGCCCGCTTCGGGAGCAACGGCTTTGATTACGCCGGCAACGACCGCCGGGACCTGCCGGTCTGGCGCCACGCCCGCCGGGCCCTGCTGGTGGCGGCGCCGGCCCGCCTGGTACGTCGGGTCCGGCGTTTCCATCCCCAGGTGCAGGTGGTGGGGGTCCCGCTTCAGGCTTACCGGGTCCTGCCCCGGGCTCTCAGGGTATATCAGTGGCTCAAGAACCTTCTCGTCCTGGTGCCCCTGGTGGCCGCACATCATTTCCGGGAACTGGCCCTCTGGGGACAGGCCGGCCTGGCCTTCCTCTCTTTCAGCCTGGTGGCATCCGGGATCTATCTCATCAATGACCTCCTGGATCTGGAGGCCGACCGCCGTCACCACCAGAAAAGGTTCAGACCCCTGGCCGCGGGAGAGTTGCCCCTGACCTACGCCCCGCCGTTGGCCCTGGTGCTCCTGGGGGGCGGTTTTCTAACAGCCGGGGGGCTTCCTTGGGCGTTTTCCGGGCTGCTGGGCCTCTATGTCATCCTGAGCCTGCTTTATTCCTTGTATGTGAAGCGCCTTGCCCTGATGGATGTCTGTCTTCTGGCGCTGCTCTACACCATCCGAATCTTCGCCGGCGGCGAGGCCACCCGGATTGTGATCTCCTACTGGCTCCTTACTTTTTCCCTGTTTTTCTTTCTCAGTCTGGCCTTTTTGAAGCGCTGGGCGGAGTTGCAGTCCCAGGCGGGCAATCCCCACGCCCTCCCGGGCCGGGGGTACTCCGCCGTGGATCTGGAAGCCGTGGCCGCCATGGGCACGGCCAGCGGTTATATTGCGGTGCTGGTCTTTGCCCTGTATATCAACAGTACCACGGTGGCGGCCCTTTATCGACATCCCCATCTGCTGTGGCTTATCATCCCGCTGCTCCTGTATTGGGTCAGCCGCCTTTGGCTTTTGGCGCGGAGGGGAGAAGTTCAGGAGGATCCCATCCTCTTTGCCCTGAAGGACCGGGGCAGCTATGCCGTGGCGGCGCTGTTCGGGGGGATCTTCCTCCTGGCCCGCTAAGGGGCACAGGGGAAGCATGGCGGTTCTGGAGCGGGGATTCAGGCCTCCATCACCATCAAGGACGGGGCATGAAAATTCTCTTTCTTGCAGAATTCTTTTATCCGCATTGGACCGGCTACGCCCAGGCCACCCTCAGGGCCGCCCTGCGGCTGACGGAGGCGGGGCATGAGTGCACCGTACTGGCCACCCGGCACGATCCTGCCCTGCCGCCGGTGGAAAGTTACCGGGGCATCGTCATCCATCGGGCCGAGCCCTGGCTCCCCATCAGCCGTACCCAATATTCCTGGGACAGCCTCATCCAGTTCTCCCGTCTAGTGGGGGCTTGTGACCTGATCTTTCTCCACACCCCCCATTCCAACACCCTGCCTTTCAGCCTCATGGCCAAAATCCGGCGTAAACCCACCCTGGTTTTCCTGCACGGCGATCTCATCCTCCCCCAGGGGTGGCATAACCGCTTGCTGGAAAAGATCTTCGACTTCAGCATGCACCTTGCCTGCCGCTGGGCTGCGGCGGTGAGCACCAGTGTGCGGGATTATGCCGAACATTCCCGCATCTTGCGGCACTATCTCCACAAATTTCATCCGCTGCTGTTACCCATGGAGATGCCCCAGGAGGCGCCGGACCCGGAAGTGACGGCCTTGCTCACCCGGTTGCGACAGGAAAAGGGGGCCGAGGCCTTGGTGGGCTTCGCCGGCCGTTTTGTGGAGGAGAAGGCCTTTGATATCCTTCTGCAGGCGGTTCCCCTGGTGGTGCGGGAAAAGCCCCGGGTCCATTTTGTCTACGCCGGGGACTTCCCCCATTATGAAGATTTTTTCCAGCGGGTGCAGCCGCTGTGGGATCAGAGCGCCCAGCACCTCACCCACTTGGGTCTGCTTCGAGGCGAAGGGCGCATGATTGCCTTTTTCCGCCACCTGGACCTCTTTGTGTTGCCCAGCCGTTCGGATTGCTTCGCCATTGTCCAGGCTGAGGCCATGTCCCAGGGGGTGCCGGTGGTGGTCACCAATATTCCGGGGGCCCGCTGGCTGGTGCGCACCAGCGGCTTCGGGCTGCTGGCAGAGCCGGAAGACCCTGCCAGCCTGGCGGCGGCCATTCTCGACGCCCTTACCCGGGGCAAGGCCCATTTCAGCGGCCAAGAAACCGCCATGGCCTTCCTTCACCACCGCAATTTCCTGCAGCAATTCAACGCCATCGCCACCGCCATCTTCGGTTCTGCCAAGCCTGGGTAAAGGGATGCCTGGTCTGCCAGTATTGGTCCTGGTTTTGTTCTGCATCTTCCTCAATGTGACGGGGCAAATTTCCCTGAAGTACGGGGCCTCCAGACTGGGACCCCTTCCCGCCAGACAAGGGATCCCTTTCTTCCTTCTTCAGGTGGTGAAAAACCCCTTTGTGCTGACCAGCCTCGGATGTGCCTTTACCAGCCTGCTCCTCTGGCTGATCATCCTTTCCCGGGCGGAGCTCAGCGCGGTCTATCCAATGCTGGCCCTGAGCTACGCCCTCACCGCAATGGCCGCTCGCCTCTTGCTAGGGGAACAGCTGAGTTCCCTCCGGGTATTGGGCATTACCCTCATCTGTCTCGGAGTCTTTCTCATCGCCCGCAGTTGACCCAAAACAAAAAGGCAGGCCAAGCCTGCCTTGCAGCATCCCGGTGGGGTGAGCGACGGGATTTGAACCCGCGACCTCCGGGGCCACAACCCGGTGCTCTCACCAGCTGAGCTACGCCCACCACATGCTAATAAGGTAACACACTTTCCGGACCGTGGGAAGTGTCCTAGATTTTCCCGCCCCTGGCAAGAAGAAAAGCCCAGGAGCCCCATCTTTACATCCCCCGCCAGGAGGCCTATTTTTATATACAAGGCGGTGGAGATGACTCCGGGGGTCAGGAAGGCTCGCCCAGGCTGCCCGCCTGACCGCTTTAAGACCCGGTCCCGCCCAGCCCGGAAAAAGGGAGGATGGGGAGCATTCATCGGAGGCCCCCAATTAACCACGTCGGCTCTCCCTGCCAGACCCACCCGAGGACAGGCCATGCGCGAAGCCCGTTTTTACGACAAACTGGAGGACGACAAGGTCCATTGCCACCTCTGCGCCCATGAATGCAAAATTGATCCCGGAAAACGGGGCATCTGCCAGGTGCGGGAAAACCGAGAGGGCACGCTGTACTCCCTGGTCTACGGCCGGGTGGTGGCGGAGAACCTGGACCCCATCGAGAAAAAGCCGCTCTTTCATTTCCTCCCCGGCTCCCGCTCCTATTCCATCTCCACCGTGGGCTGCAATTTCCAGTGTCTGCACTGCCAGAATTACGACATCTCCCAGTATCCCCGGCTCCATGACGGCCGTATCATCGGCACGGAGCGCACCCCGGAGCAGATCGTGGCCGCGGCCCAGGCCAGCCGGGCCGCCACCATCTCCTACACCTATGTGGAGCCCACCATCTTCATGGAATTCGCCCAGGACATCGGCCACCTGGCCCACAAGAAGGGCCTCCGCAATGTCTTTGTCTCCAACGGCTTCATGACGCCCGCCTCCGCCGACGCCCTGGCGGAGTTCATGGATGCCGACAACGTGGACTTAAAGAGCTTCTCCGACGATTTTTACCGCAAGGTCTGCAAGGCCAAGCTGAAGCCGGTGCTGGACACCATCGTGCGCCTGAAGGAGAAAGGGGCGTGGCTGGAGATCACCACCCTCATCATCCCGGGCCTCAATGACTCGGACGAGGAGCTCACCCAGATCGCCCGCTTCATCCGCAACCTGGATGCCGGCATCCCTTGGCATGTGAGCGCCTTTTACCCCACCTACAAGATGCTGGATCGGCCCCGCACCCCGCCGGAGACCCTCTTTCGGGCCCGGCAGATCGGCTTGGCCGAGGGCCTGCGCTACGTCTACACCGGCAACATCCCCGGCCGGGGGGGCGAGGACACCGACTGCCCCAAGTGCGGGGAGACCCTCATCGCCCGCCTGGGTTACCAGATCCGGGGATTTATCCTGAAAGACGGCGCCTGCCCCAAATGCGGCACCGCCATCGACGGGGTGTGGAAATAACGGGACCGGGAAGGGAGGGGGGCAGGGGTCGGACGCCTGCTCCCTCAATCAACCCCATTTTGGGGGTGGGGAGGGGAGAGGGAGGGGAAGCCGGCAGGGCCACTGCCCCCCGGTCCTTCCTGCACCTCAATACTCGATGCCCCGGCGGGCGGTGACGCCCACCTCCCAGTAGTGTTTCACCGGCCGCATCTCGGTGACCAGATCCGCCAGCTCCAGCAGTTCCGGAGGCGCGGCCCGGCCGGTCAGGACCACCTCCACATGCGGCGGCCGGGTCCTTAACAGCTCCAGGACTTCCTCCAGAGGGACGAGCCCGTAGGCCAGGGCCACATTGATCTCATCCAGGACCACCACATCATAGCGGCCGGAGAGGATGACCTCTTTGGCCAGCTTTAGGGCCTCCCGGGCCAGCTCCAGGTCTCGGGAGGCGGGGTTTTTCAGGTTCACCAGCCCCGGCCGGCCGAAGCTGCGCAGGGTCAGATCCGGCGCCAGCCTAGCCGCGGCGGCGATCTCGCCGGTATCCTGGCCCTTCAGGAACTGCAGGAAAAAGACCTTGAAACCCTGGCCCACGGCCCGCAAGGACAAGCCCAAGGCGCAGGTGGTCTTGCCCTTGCCGTCCCCGGTATAGACCTGGATGCAGCCTTGGGTGAGCCTGCCTTCGGTCACCTTTTCCTCCCTTTTATGATTTCAGCAGATCCCGGGCGATGATGAGGCGCATGATCTCGTTGGTGCCCTCATAGATCTGCCCCGCCTTGGCGTCCTCAAAGAGCCGGGCCACCGGGTTCTCCGTGAGGAGGCCGTAGCCGCCGCAGATCTGCACCGCCTCCACGGTGGCGTGCATGGCGGCGTCGGTGGCGAAACCCTTGGCCATGGCCGCGGCGGCGCTGTACGGCCGGCCCTGGTCCCTGAGCCAGGCAGCCTTGAGGGTGAGGAGGGCTGCCGCCTCCAGCTCCGTGGCCAGATCCGCCAGTTTGAACTGGATGGCCTGGAACTGGGCCAAAGGCTGGCCGAACTGCTGCCGGCTCCGGGCATGGTTCAGCGCATAGCGCAAGGCGGCCTGTCCCAGCCCCACGGCCTGGGCTGCGGCCCCCACCCGGGCGCCGTCCAGCACCGTCAGGGCGATCTTCAGGCCCTCTTCGGCCGCGCCCAACAGATTCTCCGCCGGCACCGGCGCCTCCTGAAACTGCAGGGTGACCGATACGGCGCCTTTCAGGCTGATCTTCTCCTCCGGCGGGCTGATGGTGAGGCCGGAGGTGGCGCCGGGCTCCACCAGGAAGGCGCTCACCCCCTTGGCCCCCTTCTCCGGGGCGGTGAGGGCGAAGACCACCCCTATCTTAGCCCGGTCCCCGGCGGTGACGAAGTTCTTGGTGCCGGAAAGGTAAAAGACTTCCCCCTGCCGCCGGGCCACCGTGGCCATGCCGCCGGGGTCGGAGCCGGCCATGGGTTCGGTGAGGGCGAAGAAGCCCAGGGCCTCCCCTCGGGCCAGGGCCGGGAGGAAACGCTCCTTGTGGGCCGGGGTGCCGAAGCGGGCCAAAGCCATGCCGGTGAGGGAGTGGTTGAGGTGTACCAAAAGGGCAGCGGAGGGAGAGACCTGGGCCAGTTCCATCTGGGCCAGGCAATAGGAGACATATCCGAGGCCGCTCCCCCCGTACTCCCGGGGGAGGGCCAGGCCGCACATGCCGGCGGCGGCGAAGCGACGGAAAACCGGCTCCGGGAAGGCCCCTTGCCGCTCCAGGCGGGCCGCCTCGGCGGCCATTTCCTCAGCCAACGTTCGGGCCCGGGCTTGGATTTCCTTTTCTTTCGCGGACAACTCAAAATCCATGGCCAAATCTCTCCTGGATGTGGGCTATCTCTCTCCTAGGGCCTTTCCTGTCCCATGATTTCAGATTTGCCGGGGCGGGTCAATGGCAATCTCCCGGGAAAGGGCTTGTGCTCCGCTTTGCAAGGGAGTAAGTTTTCAGGGTGCAGGAGACTGACGCCATGCCCGGCCCCGTGAACTTCCGCCTGGCCCTAATTCTGGGCGGCGCCAGGAGCGGCAAGAGCCGCCTGGCCCAGGAGCTGGCGGAGAGGCACCGGCCGCCGCTTTTATATGTGGCCACCGGCGAGGCCGGGGACCCGGAGATGGCGGCCCGCATCGAGCGCCACCGGCAGGCCCGGGGCCCCGCCTGGGAGACCTGGGAGGTGCCCCGGGAGCTGCCGGAGGCGTTGGCACGGGTGGGAGACGGTTTCGGGGCGGTGCTGGTGGACTGCCTCACGCTGTGGCTCAGCAATCTGCTCCTGGATGCTCCCCCGGACAGCGAGCTGGAGGGGGCCCAGGAGCGACTTCTTCGCGCCGCGGGGCAGATGACCTGTCCCCTCATTTTCGTCAGCAACGAAGTGGGGTGGGGCATCGTGCCGGACAATCCCCTGGCCCGCCGCTTCCGGGACCTGGCGGGCCGCCTGCACCAGCGCCTGGCCGAAAAGGCCGATCTGGTGGTGCTGGCGGTGGCCGGGCTGCCCCTGGTGCTTAAACCTTCGTCCCAAGGATGGCTCTGAATGGAAGCTGCCTTAAAAGAGCTTGCGGACCGCATCCAGCCGGTGGAAAACGCTTGGCTGGCCAAAGCTCAGGCCCGCCTGGACAACCTCACCAAACCCCCGGGAAGCCTGGGCCGCCTGGAGGAGCTGGCCGCCCGCTACGTGGCCATCCGTCAGGTGGAGATGCCGCCCCTGCCCAAGAAACGGGTGGTGGTCTTCGCCGCCGACCATGGGATAGTGGCTGAGGGGGTGAGCGCCTACCCCCAGGAAGTCACCTTCCAGATGGTCTACAATTTTCTGCGGGGCGGGGCCGGCATCAATGTCCTGGCCCGGCAGGCGGGGGCCGAGGTGGAGGTGGTGGACATCGGGGTCAATCACGACTTCGACCCAGCTCTCCCCCTGGTGCACCGCAAGGTGGCCTACGGCACCCGCAACTTCGCCCGGGAGCCCGCCTTGCGCCGGGAGGAGGCCCTGAAGGCCCTGTGGGTGGGGGTGGAGCGGGCCCGGGAGGCGGCCCAGGCCGGGGTGGAGGTGGTAGCCGCCGGCGACATGGGCATCGGCAACACCACTGCCGCCGCCGCCCTGGGGGCGGTGTTCAGCGGCCGCCCGGTGGCCACCCTCACTGGCCGCGGCACCGGCATCGACGATCAGGCCCTGCGCCACAAGGTGGCGGTGATCAATCGGGCCCTCTCCCTGCATCGGGTGGAGGCCCAGGATCCCGTCGGCGCCCTGGCGGCGGTGGGGGGCCTGGAGATCGCCGGCATTGCGGGCCTCATCCTGGGCGCGGCGGCGGCCCGCCTGGCCTTCCTGCTGGACGGCTTCATCGCCACCGCCGGGGCCCTGGTGGCCGCGGCCCTGGCCCCCACGGTGACGGACTACCTCATCGCCGCCCACCGCTCCGCCGAACCCGGCCACCAGATCATGCTGGACACCCTTAACCTGAAGCCCCTTCTCACTTTCAACATGCGCCTGGGGGAAGGCACCGGCGCCGCGGTGGGCATGCTGCTCTTGGACGCGGGCCTGCGCATTTACCGGGAGATGGCCACCTTCGCCGAAGCCGGGGTCTCAGAGAAGGCGTGAGAAATTGGGCAGGCGAGGGCCGGGGAGAAGTGGCTCCCTCCCTTCCCTGAGCTTCCCCGCCTCAGTAAGGGGTTGGGGGTGAGGGTCCGGGACAGGGGGCAGGGGTTGCCGACCCCTGGTCCTCTCTCCCACCGAAAGACCGTCGCTCTGAGCTGCAGAGCCCTGGGGGATAACCGAAGTGAGCCTCAAGAGTGACACGCCCGGCTCAGGTGATCGGCCTCAGCCCTCCCGGCCGTGCACCTTTCCCCTGGCCCTGACCTTCCTCACCACCCTGCCCTGGCCCCGCCCGGTTCTGGCGGGCCCAGAGGACCTGGCCCGGTCGCTTATCTGGTTCCCCTGGGTGGGGCTGCTTTTAGGTGCCCTCTATGCCGGCGCCGGCCACCTGGCCCTGCACGTATGGCCCCCCGCCGGCGCCGCGGCCCTGCTCTTGGTCCTCACCGTCCTTCTCACCCGCGGTCTGCACCTGGACGGCCTGGCCGACACCTTGGACGGTTTAGGCGGCGGCCGGGACCCGCAAAGCCGGCTCACGGTGATGAAGGACTCCCGCCTGGGAGCCTTTGGAGCCCTGGGGCTGGTGCTGGCCCTGCTGCTCAAGGGGGTGTTTCTGACCCTGCTCCTGGAAGCCGGCCGCTTGAGCGCCCTCCTCCTTTTCCCCATGGTGAGCCGGGGCGGCATGGTGCTGCTCACCTGGCTCTCCCCCTATGCCCGGCCGGAAGGCGGCCTGGGCCGGGCCATGACCGAAGGCGTCACCGGGCAGATTGCCCTCGGGGCTCTGGTCCCGGTGCTCGCAGCCTGCCTCCTTTTCTACCGGGCGCGGGGGATAGTGCTCCTAGTGGCCGCCGGGCTAGTGATCCTGGCCATGCACCGCGCCTGCAATCGGCTCTTCGGTGGGGTCACCGGCGATGTCCTGGGCGCCGCCAACGAAATCCTGGAGGTCCTGGCCCTGGCCCTCCTCAGCGCCAGCCCCGGTCTTTCCTGAATTTTTTCTCCAGGTTTTCCTAAAGAGAATTTTTTGCTATCATAAATCCAGGCACCATGATCTGCGTCCTGCTCTCCGGCTATCCTTGACTCTGCACCGGCTCCGGCTTTGCCGGAGGTGGCCCCCTTTCCTGCACACCCAGCCATTGCGTCCTGATAACCGGGTCTTGGCCGAAGGGGCTCTGGCGTTCGGCCAAGCAGGCCCTGGGGTGACATTTTTATTTCATTCACTGTTGTAAGGAGGATTTATGCTCCCCGATCTTGCCGATACCCGCGGCCGTCTGAAAACCTTGCGGGAAAAACTCGTCCAGCTCCGAGGTCATCTTTGATCTGGAGGGGAAACAGGCCCGCATCCGGGAACTGGATGAGCTCATGGGCCGCCCCGGTTTTTGGGACGACCCCAACGCCTCCGCCCCCCTCCTCAAGGAACGGGCGGCCCTCTTGGCCACCCTGGAGGACTTCCAGCGCCGGGAGCAGCAGGTGGAGGACCTGGAAGTGCTTCTGGAATTGGCCGCAGAAGAGGATGACGTCAAGGCCCTGGAGGAGGTCCACCGGGACCTGACGGCCCTGGAGCGGGACTTCCGCAACTGGGAGCTGCAGCTTCTCATGTCCGGCGAGGAGGATGAGAAAAACGCCATCATCACCATCCACGCCGGCGCCGGCGGCACCGAGGCCCAGGACTGGGCCGAGATGCTGCTCCGCATGTATCTGCGCTACGCCGAACGCAAGGGCTTCCACACCGAGACCATTGACCTGTTGCCCGGCGATGAGGCGGGGATCAAGAGTGTGACCTTCACCGCCTCGGGCCCCTATGCCTACGGCTATTTCAAGAGCGAAAACGGCATCCACCGGCTGGTGCGCATCTCGCCCTTCGACGCCAGCGGCCGGCGGCACACCTCCTTTGCAGCGGTGCAGGTGCTTCCGGAGGTGGATGAGCGCATCGAAGTGGAGATCAACGAGAAGGATCTGCGCATCGACACCTTCCGGGCCAGCGGTCCCGGCGGCCAGCACGTCAACAAGACCAGTTCGGCGGTGCGCATCACCCACCTGCCCACTGGAATTGTGGTCACCAGCCAGTCGGAGCGCTCCCAGCACCGCAACCGGGAGCTGGCCATGAAGGTGCTCCGGGCCCGCCTCTACGACCTGGAGCGCCGCAAGCGGGAGGCCAAAAAGCAGGAGCTCCAGGAGGCCCAGAAGGAGATCGCCTGGGGCAGCCAGATCCGCTCCTACATCATGCAGCCCTACCGCCTCATCAAGGATCACCGCACCAAACATGAGGAGGGCAACGTGGAGGCGGTGCTGGACGGCGATCTGGACCCCTTTGTGGAGGCGTATCTCCTGCACCGGGAGGAATAAGACGGCCCTTTAGGGGAGGGGGCCCAGAGGCCGACGGCCCCTGCCCCCTCGCCTGAACCCCTCCCCCAACCCCATATAGGGGGTGGGGATCCTGGGAGCTATCCGCTCCCCTGCTCACCCCTTAGAACCCAACCCCAAATCCTGCCGCCATCTCTCCAATTCCCCCAGCGCCCGGGCGGCATAGGCCCGGCCCCGCTCCCGTTTGGGGAGACGCCCGGGAAGCGGCGGAAAGAGCCCGAAATTCACGTTCATGGGCTGGAAATCCCGGCTGGCGGTGTTGGTGACATGGCTGATGAGGGCCCCCAGGGCCGTGGCCCGGGGCGGGGTGACCAGCGGCAACCCCCGGGCCAGGCGGGCGGCGTTGATCCCGGCCAAAAGCCCCATGGCGGCGGACTCCACATAGCCCTCCACCCCCGTAAGCTGCCCGGCCAGGAAGAGGCGGGGAAAGCGGAAGAAATTGAGATATTCGCTCACCAGCCCCGGGGAGCGGATGAAGGTGTTGCGGTGAATGGAGCCCAGGCGCACAAACTCAGCGTGCTCCAATCCCGGAATGAGGCGAAAGACCCGCTCTTGAGCCCGGTAGGTGAGCTTGGTCTGAAAGCCCACGAGATTGTAGAGGGTGCCCTCCCGGTTTTCCGGTCTAAGCTGCACCACCGCAAAGGGCTGGCGGCCGGTCCTGGGGTCCACGAGCCCCACGGGCTTTAACGGCCCGTGCACCAGCGTGAGGTAGCCCCGGGCCGCCATCACCTCAATGGGGAGGCAGCCCTCAAAATAGCGGGGCTCCTCAAAGTCCCTGAGCGGCACCTGCTCCGCCGCCATCAGGGCCTGGTAAAAGGCGGCGTATTCCTCCTCGGTCATGGGACAGTTGAGGTAATCCTCCCCCGCCCCCCAGCGGGAGGCCCGGAAGATCTTGCTCATGTCCAGGCTCTCCGCGGTGACGATGGGCGCGATGGCGTCGTAAAAGTGGAGCTGCTCCTGGCCGGTGAGCTCCGCCAGGGCCCGGGCCAGGGGCTCCGAGGCCAACGGCCCCGCGGCCACGATGGTGAGGCGCTCCGGATCCAGGGCCGTCACCTCCTCCCGGAGGATGGTGACCTGCGGCTCCGCCTCCAGCGCCCGGGTGAGGAAGGCGGCAAAGGCCTCCCGGTCCACCGCCAGGGCCTTGCCCGCCGGCACCCGGGTGGCGTCCGCCGCCCGCATGACCAGCGAATCCAGCCGGCGCATCTCTTCTTTGAGCAGTCCCACCGCCGTTTCCACCTCCGCGGAGCGCAAGGAATTGCTGCACACCAGCTCCCCCAAGAGGGGGGAACGGTGGGCCGGCGAAAATTTGCCGGGCTTCATCTCGTAGAGACGGACCGGCACCCTGAGCCTCGCCGCCTGCCAGGCCGCCTCCACTCCGGCCAGGCCGCCGCCGATGATGGTGAGGTCGGGGAACACGAGGGCGTCTGGCATCATAAGAGAGCGTCGGTTAGGCGAAGGAAACGGGGCACAGAGCTTGGGGGAGAGGAGGCCAGGAAGCCGGACTCCCTGACCCCTCTCCCCCTTTATTTTACGCCGATTGGGGGATGAGCCTGGGTCTTCTCACAGGGAACAACATGCAGCCCGCTTTTCCACATAAAGAGGCAGGTCCGCTATCTTGGCATTGACGGAAACGCACAGGAAAAAATCTGGCACCAATCTTTGGCGTCTTCCCAGATGACTTCCCGGCCTCACCCCGGTGTCACCCCGGCTGTTATTCGTTCACCGCCTCAGGGATGGCGGTTTCGCTGTAGCCGCAGGCCTCCCGGGGGCAGGCAAGCTTCCGCCCCTTTTTTGCCATCCAGGGAAAATCGCACTCCGGGCAGGGTTGCCGCACCGGCTCCTTGTTCAGGAGAAAGCGGCACTCGGGATAGCGGTTGCAGCCGTAAAAGGCCCCCCGGCGGGAGCGCCGCTTCACCAGGGTGCCGCTGCAGCCCTCCTGCGGGCAGGGCAGGTCCCCGGCACTGTCAGGGGGCAACAGGACCAGCTGCCCCCGGGCATCCACCGTGAAGTTGGCCGTGAAGGTGCAGGCAGGGTAGGCCGAGCAGCCCACGAACTCGCCGTTTTTCCCCCAGCGCACCACCAGCTCGGCGCCGCAGGAGGGGCAGGAAAGACCGGTGGGCACCCGCTTCACCGCCGGCATGGCCGCTTTGGCCCGCTCCAGCTGCTCACTGAAGGGGCCGTAAAAATCCCGGAGAAGCTGGCGCCAGGGGAGTTCCGCCTCGGCGATGCGGTCCAGGTCGGACTCCATGCGGGCGGTGAATCTGGTGTCCATGATGTCCGGAAAGTTCTCCACCAGAAGATCACTCACCACCATACCCAGGCGGGTGGGCCGCAGGCCGGACTTCTCCTTGACGACGTAATTGCGGTCCTGCAGGTTGCTTAAGATGGTGGCGTAGGTGGAGGGCCGGCCGATGCCCTGGACCTCCAGCTCCCTAATCAGGCTGGCCTCGGTGAACCGGGGCGGCGGCTTGGTGAAATGGCGCTGGGGATCGACATCCTTCAGCTCCAGCACCTCCCCGACCTCGAGCGGCGGCAGCTTGGCCTCGGGCTCCTGTTCTGTGGCCTGCAATTCCGGCGTCTCCTGATACAGCAGGGTGAAGCCGGGAAACTCCAGCACCGAGGCGCTGGCCCGGAAGAGATAGTCCCCGGCCGTCACCTCCACGGTGGTTACCTGATACAGGGCCGGCGCCATCTGGCTGGCCACGAAGCGCCGCCAGATGAGCTCATAGAGGGCCAGTTCGTCCTTGCTCAAAAACGCCTTGACCGTCTCCGGCTTCCGGAAGACGCTGGTGGGCCGGATGGCCTCATGGGCCTCCTGGGCCCCTTTGGGGCTCTTGTAGCGGGGCGGACTCTTGGGCAGATACGGCGGCCCGAAGCTCTCCCCGATGAATTGCCGGGCCTCCTCCACCGCATCTTGGGCCACCCGGGTGGAATCGGTGCGCATGTAGGTGATGAGCCCCACCGGCCCTTCCTCCCCCAGCTCCACCCCTTCGTAGAGGCGCTGGGCCACCAGCATGGTCTTTTTGGGGGGGAAGCGCAGCTTGCGGTTGGCCTCCATCTGCAGACTGCTGGTGATGAAAGGGGGAGCCGGATGCCGGCGCTGGGGCCGGCGCGCCACCTTGCTCACCTGGAAGACGGCCCCCTCCAGGGCTTCCAGGATCTCATCCACCTGGGCGGCGCTGGCAATCTTGAGCTCTTTTCCCTGGTACTGCACCAGCCGGGCTTCAAAGGCCGGGGGCTGGGCCGCGGCCAGACAGGCTGCGAGCGACCAGTACTCCTCCGGCACAAAGGCGGCGATGGCCCTCTCCCGGTCCACCACCAGCCTGAGGGCCACCGACTGCACCCGGCCGGCGGACAGCCCGGTCTTCACCTTCTTCCAGAGCAGGGGGCTGATCTGGTAGCCCACCAGCCGGTCCAGAATGCGCCGGGCCTGCTGGGATTCGTAGCGGGGCCGGTTCAGGGGCACCGGGTGGGCCAGGGCCTCCCGGATCCCCTTGGGGGTGAGCTCCATGAGCAGCACCCGGTGGAAGCGGTGGTCGTTTTCCCCCAACGCCTCGGCAATGTGCCAGGCGATGGCCTCCCCCTCCCGGTCCGGGTCCGGCCCGAGGTAGATATCCCGGACGCCCGCCGCCGCCTTTTTCAGCTCCTGAATGACCTTGGCCTTGCCCAGGATGGTGACGTAGGTGGGCTCAAAGTCCCGCTTGATATCCACCCCCAGCTCGTTTTTGGGCAGATCCCGGATATGCCCCTTGCTGGAGCGCACCACAAAATCGCCCCCCAGATACTTCTGCAGGGTCTTGGCCTTGGTGGGGGATTCCACAATGAGAAGGGATTTGGACATATTGCAGTAGCCATACAGGCCCGAAGCCTGTGACGTGTTCTCCTCAAAATAAAATTCCCGAAATGAAACGGGTCAGGGGCTCCCAGGAGCGGGATGATCTGTCGCCCGCCGCGATGAGCTCCTCTTCCGGCAGGCCGACGGCAGCCGGCATCAGCTTAGGGGCCAGGAATTATCATGACCGCGACGGGAGGGAAAAGCAAGGGGTGGCCTCCCCCGCCCCCTTCCCCCCTGCAACCGATGTCACACTTTCCCCCCTGCCCGACGGCCGCCCGCCCCCTCAGTCCGCCTCCAGGTCCTCCAGACCCAGGTCGCTCTCCAGGAGCAGGCGGATTTCCGCCTCCCTGAGGGCCGCAGCAGCCCGGGACAGGCGGACGATCTCCTCATCCGGCAGGCAGCGCACTTCACCGGACCCCACCTGCCAGACATCAATGGGCGGACCCAGGCCATAGGCGTCCACGGCGATGGCCTCCTCCATGACCTTGTAGGCCAGGATGGCGGCCCGGTCCAGGGACAAGGGGCGCCCCTGGTATTTGCGCAGCAGGGCATAGGCAAAGAGATCCCCGGAGCCCAGGGCGAAGGGGGCTTCCTGGATCCACTCCGGCACCCCGTCCACTGTGATGTGCAGGATGCGGGGGGCGCCGTCAAATTCGGCGAAAACAAAATCCGCCGGGTGCAGTTTCAGCAGGGTGTCCGGGTCCTGGGAAAAGAAGCTGGTGCGGAAATCCAGATTGATGAGCTCGGTGGCGCACTGCTTCACCAGCATGCCGATGTCGTCCCGCAAAGACGCCAGAGAGCGCCCCCGGGGAAGCGCGCCGATGCGCTCCGCCACCCGCTGGATGAGGGCCAGCTCGCCGGAGGCGGCCCAGGCCAGGCGGCCGTTCACCTCAAAAATCTTCTTGCCCGGCACCCGCACCAGGCCGGTGGTCACCTGGCCGTCCGAGGCCAGGACCACGCCGTCCACCGCCGGGATGGCCACGATCAGAGTCATCTGCCTTCGCCCGCCCCCTCCTGCGCCCTCTTCTATATCGGCATCATAGCAACTGAATTCAAGGCTGGAAGGAAAATTTCGCCTGAGGCCCCGAGACCTAAGCTTACCTGTCCTTTATACTCCCTTGCACGCCTCTGTAAAGGGCGGAAGCCGTTCTCCATTTGGCCTTGACCCCTCGCTGTCGGCGAAGGCTGCAAGAACTTTGAAGAAAAAGGCCACCGGGCAACGGGCCGCTCCGGCTTAGGCCCTCCTCCCTCAAGCGGAACCTGACTGCGATTTCTTCCCGCTGCAGGAGAAATGGGGGAAGGTCGGAGGCAAGGGCCGGTTTCCCGGGAATAATCGGACGTTCCTTTTTACTGTCCGGCTCTCAGGAGGCCAGGACGTAGCACTTCCCCGGCAGTTCCCGGATGAGGCCCTGGAGCTCCAGCAGAGTGAGGCGGCTTAAGACCTCTTGCGCCGGCAGCCGGGATAGGCCCACCAGCTCCTCCAATTGCAGGGGCTCTGAGCCCAAAAAGGGGAGCAGGGGATCATCCACCCGAGGGAATCCCGGCCGTGCCGGCGGGGGCGGCGGCGGCCCGGAGGAGGGCACCCGGTCTTGTCCGGGGCTCGGCCGCCTCTCCCACGGGGGGAGCTCCGCCAGGATGTCCGCCGCCTCCCGGGCCAGCTTGGCCCCCTGCTGAAGGAGCCTGAGCGGCCCCTGGCTGGTGGGGGCGTCCGCCGGTCCCGGCACCGCCAGCACCTCCCGCCCCTGGTCCAGGGCATACTGCACCGTGATATAGGTGCCGCTTCGGGCCGCGGCCTCCACCACCACCACCGCCTGGGCCAGGCCGCTGATGAGCCGGTTGCGGATGGGAAAGTTCCGGGCCTCGGGCGGGGTCCCCAGGGGAAACTCGCTCACCAAGGCTCCGACTACCGGGATTTTATCGTAATATTCTTTATTTTCCGGGGGATAGACCACATCCAGGCCGCAGCCCAGGACCGCCACGGTGGGCCCGCCGGCCTCCAGGGCCCCCGCATGGGCGGCGGTGTCGATGCCCCGGGCCAGGCCGCTCACCACCGTCACCCCTGCCTCGGCCAGTTCCCGGGCCAGCCGCCGGCTCATGCGCAGCCCGTAGCGGCTGGCCTGCCGGGTGCCCACCAGCGCCACCGCCGGCCCCTCACAGACGGAGAGGTCCCCCTGCACAAACAAAAAAGGAGGTGGATAAGGAATCTCCCGCAGGCGGGAGGGAAAATCCGCCGCCGCCAGGGTGACCAGCCGCATCCCCCGGGCCGAGAGGCGCAGGAGCTCCCCCTCCCAGCGGTCCCAGTCCCGGAAGCCGGTGATGGCTGCGGCCACCGCCGGGGTCACCCCCTTGACGGCCCGCAGCTCACTTTCCGGGGCCGCAAAGACCGCCGCCGGGTCACCGAAGGCGGCCAGCAGGCGCTGAAACAGCACCAGCCCCACCCCGGGGATGGCCCGCAACGCCAGCCAGGGGAGCTGGGCCAGGAGGTCGTCTTGGGCCTGTTCGCTCACCATCGACAGGAGACAGGTGCGGCAAGGTTTTGGGCAGAAAGGCTGGGAGCGCGGGTGGCTTTGCCCTTTCCCTCCCGCCTCCGCGCGACCGGGGAAATCGAACCCAACATTAAGAGTGGGGGAGCGGGGAGGGAAAGGCAGACGCCCCCTGCCCTATGGTCCCCTCATGCAAAATTATCTGCCAAAGTTACCGGCACCCGGGAAAAAAGTTCACCCCCTCCGGAACTTCACCCTTGACGGCGCCGGCCTTTCGTCACCGGGGTCTTTCCTGCGCCTCAGTCGGACTCGGCATGATAATGGCAAAAGACCCGGGAAATCAGCCCCTCGGCATTCAGGAACATCACGTCGGCCGCCATGACCTCATCGGCGCCGCGATAGACCACCACCAGGCTGCTGACTCCGGCCAACACCTGGAGCACGGTGACGCTCAGGTCCGGAAACAGAGACAGCCCCAGGGTGAAATACATCCGCAGGTTCTCTTTCCCCTTGAGGGTGCCGCCGGGGTCATGGAGCAGCTGCACCACAAAAGGCGAGGTGAGCTCCACCTCTGGAGCATAGAGGGTCAGGAGGGCCTCCAGGTCCCGGTGGTTGATGGCTTGGGCCCAGGTGGCCGCCAGCTTCTCGGCCTGGCTGTGGGTCAGCATCCTCACCCCCGTTTCGCCGCCGCGGCCAGCGAGGTCAGCCGGGCCTCCACCAGCCGCACCCGAGGGGCCAGGGAGTCCAGGCGGCGCCGCCGCCCCTCCCGGTCCGCCTCCCCGTGGCTCAAGGCCTGGGTGAGGCCTTCCAGGTCGGTGAGGAGGCTTTTCAGCTGCCTGTCCAGGCTCTCCTCCACCCCCCGGGCCAGCTCCTCCACCAGGGGCAGGAAATAGCGGAACTTCAGCCGCTCCCCGAAGTCCACCAGCTGGACCTTGAGCTCCTCCCGCACCCAGTGGCGGATGGCGGCCAGCGCCCGGCGCAGGTCCCGCTCCGCCTGCTGGCGCGGCTCGAGGCTGCCCCAGCCCACCTTGGCCTTGAACCGCTGCCAGAGGTGTTCCAGCACCCCTACTCCGGAGCGCAGCCAGACCTCCCCGGCCCAGCGCCAGCCCGGTTCCAGGGTGAAGGACAGAAGCGGCACCTCCAAATTCGCCGGCCGGGGCGGCAACTCCAGTTTCAGACCGGGGGGCTGCCCCGGCAGGCCCAGGGCGGCGGTTTCCTGATAGTACAAGGCCAGGGTCTCCTCCAGAGCCACGACCAGGGGCTCACAGAGGCGATGCAGCTCCTGGCGCAGCCACTCCTCCTGGCGATGGACAAATTCCACCACCTGCAGGTTGAATTCCCCCCCCGTCAGTTTGAGGAGTTCCTGTTGAAACTCCTGAAACAGCCGGTAGAGTTTGACCCGAAGCGGTTCCTCCGGGCCGGACAGGAGGCGCTCCCAATCCGGCTCGTAGTTGAGCACGAAACTGAGGAGGGAGGCCTCCCGGCTGCCCTGCTCATAGAGGAAGGCGTCCACCCGGTGCTTAAGCTCCGTTCCCAGATGGCGGGTGGCGCCCTCCAGGGTCTGATGCAGGCTGGCCCGGACCGCGGTGAGGGGCTGGCGCCGGGCCTGGAGCTTGGCCGCCAGCTCCCGGTAAGCCCCGGCATCCCGGTCCAGGAGCCGCCGGGCCCAGTCCACCTGCTCCGCCAAGCCCCGGGCCACCATGAGCACCTGGGAGATGGCCCCCCCGGCCAGCCGCCGGGCCCGCACCTCCTCCACCGCCTGGCGGAAGAGGCCGTGAAACTCCTCCCAGCCCCGCCGGCTCAGCTCACTCTTGCCCTGGTCCGCCTGCAGCAGGGCCAGCAGGGCCTCCTCCTGGGGGTCGAGGTCGCCGGCTTCCCGCCGCCGCGCCAGGAGCACCTGCAGGGCGGAAAAGGCGCACAGCGTCGGTTCGGGCACCCAGGGGGCCAGTTCCCGGCGCACCCGGGTCATGAGGGCCTCGCAGTCGGCGGCATCTCTATGGTCTGCCAGGTCCAGATTGAGGACAAAGATGAGGTGTTCCCCCAGCCCCATGCGCCTCAGTTCCTGGAGGAACTGGAAGTCCGCCTGCCTGAGCCCCATGCGGGAGCTGATGACATAGAGGGCCAGGTCACATTTCAGGAGGTAGGCCAGCACCTGGGTGAGATGCTGGGGCAGGGGCGAGTCGCTCCCCTGGCAGTCCCCCAGCTCCAACCAAGGGGGGAGATCCGGCGCCGGCAGGGTGAGGAGGGCGTCCGCCAGGTACACCGCCAGCTCCTCCCGGGTCACCAGCTCCTGGTGGCGCTGCACCTCCGGGCCGCTCAGCTCCAGAGACCCCCGGGCCAGGGCCTCCTCCACCTGGCCATAGCCCGCCAGATAGGCGGAGAGCAGCACATAATTCTGGTTGAGGCTGCCGTTGGCCCACAGGGAGGCCGCTTCCTGGCCGGCCAGGATCTGCTCCAAAAGCTCCCGGTCCTGGGGCCGGCTGAGGTCGAAGGGCTCCGGATGATTCTCCAGGCGGACATCCGGCAGGAAGTTCAGGGCCTGCTGGATCTCCCCGGCGATGAGGTCCGGGTCCTTGAAAAGCAACAGGGCCTTCTCCTCCGGCCCGGGCCGGACCCGGGTGATCATGGCGGTGAGGATGCCGGCGCCCCTTTTAAGCACCTCCCGGCCCATGAGGGCATTGACCAGGGTGCTCTTGCCGGATTTCACCGCGCCCACCACCGCCACCCGCACCACTTCTTCGGCCAGGTGCGCCTGGACCTCCGTGAGCACGTGCCGCCAATGGCGGGACTGCTCCGCCGCCTGGGGAAAGAGGCCCTGCCAATCCTGCGTCAGCTCCAGAAGGTGGGTGATCTCCCCGGCCAACTCGCCGGGAGGGGCGGTGACAGACAAAGCTTTTCTCCGGATGGGTGATCTGCTGTTATTCGGGGTGGGAAGGGGATGCTTAAGGCAAGGCTTTTAGCCCTGTGCTCCTCCTACATCCCCCTCGAGAGCCGTCACTTTTTGGGCGCATACCCGGTGATATAGGGCTTGGAGACCTCCACCCGCACCTTATCGGCAATCTCCAGGGTGAGCACCTGGTCGTTGATGGCCACAACCTCGCCGATGAGACCGCCGGCGGTGAGGACCCGGTCCCCCCGTTTCAGGCTGTCCAGCATGGCCTTATGTTCCTTGGCTTTGCGCTGTTGGGGCCGGATAAGCAGAAAATAAAACACCGCCACCATGAGGACCATGGGCACAACCATGGTCCACAGGGGGCTCTCAGCGCCGCCTGCACCGTTGGCGGCAAAGGCAATATCAACCACGCGCCTCTCCTCCGTTGTGTCGTTGACGATAAAATTCCTGGTAAAACTCGGGGAAGCGGCCGGTTTGAATGGCCTGCCGCATCCGGGCCATCAGGCTGAGATAATAATATAGATTATGCAGCGTCAAAAGGCGATAGGCCAGCATCTCCCGGGCCTGAAAAAGATGGCGCAGGTAGGCCCGGGAGTAATGCCGGCAGGTGTAACAGCCGCATCCCGGCTCCAGGGGCCGGGGATCTTCGGCGTAGATGGCGTTGCGGATCATCAGGGCCCCCTGGGCCGTGAACACTTGCCCATTCCTGGCGTTTCGGGTGGGGATGACACAATCGAAGAGGTCGGCACCCCGGGCCACCCCCTCCACCAGGTCCTCAGGCAGGCCCATGCCCATGATGTAGCGGGGCTTCTCCGCCGGCAGCACCGGCAAGGCCGCCTCCATCATCGCCAAAGTGAGTTCCTTGGGCTCCCCCACGCTCAGGCCACCCAGGGCAAAGCCGGAAAAGGGAAGCTCCCCCAGTTCCTGGGCCTGCTCCCGCCGCCAGTCCGCCCGGGTGCCCCCCTGCACGATGGCGAAAAGGGCTCCGCCCTCCTGCCCCCAGGCCGCAAGGGACCGCCGGGCCCAACGGCCGGTGAGGTCCGTGGCCCGCCGAAGCTCGCCCTCCGGGCAGGGGTAGGGGGGGCATTCATCCAGGCACATCATGATGTCCACCCCCAACTCCTCCTGAAGCGTCACCACCCGCTCGGGGGTGAGCATGTGCAGGTCGCCGTTCAGGTGGGAGCGGAAGGTCACCCCCTCCTCGCTGATGGTGCGAAAAGGCGCCAGGCTGAAGATCTGGAAGCCGCCGGAGTCGGTGAGGATGGGGCCCGGCCAGTTCATGAAGCGGTTAAGCCCCCCCAGCCGCCGAATGAGCTCCACCCCGGGCCGCAAGTAGAGGTGATAGACGTTGCTGAGGATGATCTGGGCCCCCAGCTCCCGCACCTCCTCGGGGGTCAGGGTCTTCACCGTGGCATAGGTGCCCACCGGCATGAAGGCAGGGGTCTCCACCTGCCCCCGGGCGGTGGTCATCAGCCCAAGACGCGGCCCCCCCGGGTCGGTGCCGGCCAAAAGCTCAAACGTGAACATCTCAGTGCGTGAGGGCAGGCTCAGATGCGTGTCCGGCCCCTGGGTCGTTCTTTGGGATACTTCCATAAATATATGCGGAGAAGCCTGACCCTACCGTCCTCAGGTCCCCATCTCCCCCTGGCATAGTGCAAATCTGTCGCCCTTAGTCCCCTGCCCCGCCTCAGCGGATGAGCATGCAGTCGCCGTAGCTGTAAAAGCGGTAGCGCTGCCGCACCGCCTCCTCGTAAGCCCGAAGGATCAGCTCCCGGCCGGCAAAGGCGCTCACCAGCAAAAGGAGGGTGGAGCGGGGCAGATGAAAATTGGTGAGCAGCCGGTCCACCGCCCGGAAGCGATACCCCGGGTAGATATAGAGGTCGCACCAGCCTGCCCCCGGGCGAAAGCCCGCCGCCGTCACGCAGCTCTCCAGCACCCGCACCGTGGTGGTGCCCACCGCCACCAGGGGCCGGCCCTCCCGCTTGGCGGCCGTGAGGCGCCGGGCGGCCTCGGGCGGGAGTTCATAATACTCCGGGGCCAGCCGGTGGGCGGTGTAGTCCCGGGTGCGCACCGGGGTGAAGGTCCCCGGGCCCACATGCAAGGTGACCGCCACGGTCTCCACCCCCTTGGCCTTAAGCGCCGCCAGCACCCGGGGAGTGAAGTGCAGCCCCGCGGTGGGACAGGCGATGGCCCCGGTCTTGTGGGCGAACATGGTCTGGTAGCTCTCCCGGTCCCCTGCGGTGGGCGGCCGCCGGATATAGGGCGGCAGCGGCACCTCCCCGGCGGCCAGGACCGCCTCCACCACCCCGCCCCTTTCACTCACCAGGCGCACCTCCGCCACTCCCGGCCGGGGAAGAGCCAGCACCTCCCCGGCCAGGCTTTCCCCCAACCTGAGCCGCACCCCGGGCCTGAGGCGCCCCCGATAGCCCGCCAAGGCCCGGCCCGCCGCCGGGTCCCCGCCATTGTCCGCTACCGGCAGGTGATGCAATAACAGTTCCACTTTGCCGCCGGTCTCCTTCACCCCTGTCAGGCGGGCGGGAAAGACCCGGGTGTCGTTCACCACCAGCACGTCCCCCGGCTCCAGGAAGTGGGGCAGTTCCCGGAAGATGGCGTGGCGGAGGGCGCCGGTCTCCCGATCCACCACCAAAAGCCTCGCCGCATCCCGGGGCTCGGCCGGGTAGGCGGCCACCAGCTCCGGGGGCAGATGATAGTCAAATTCCTCAATGGCGGGGCTCATCTCTGCTCATCCGCGACGGCGCACTTTTTGCCTCCTTGCCGCCGGAATAAGTTATAGTAATATTTGGCGCCCGGCGAAAGAGGGCCCTTGTCTTTTCCCGACCTTAATTCTATACTGATTTACTATGAGACCAGAAAAGCGCCAGGGACCCCGCACCCAGTCTCATGGCCCAGAGCCCGGGGATAGGAGGGCGCCCAACCTTTGCTCCCCCAGGCGACTCTGGTCTTCGTGTAAAGTGAGGAAAGCATGCACCGGTTGAGATACGCCGTCGTGGCCGCGTTGCTTGTCGGGCTGGCCTCCGGGGCTCCGGGCCAGCAGGCCGCGCCCGACCCCGCGGTGGAGGACGTGGTGGCCAAGGTCCAGACCCAATACGACCGGGCCGGCGGCTTCAAGGCCTATTTCCGTCAGGAGTCCCGCCTGAAGGCCGGCACCCAAAGCGATACCGCCGAGGGCTGGGTCTATTTCAAGCGCCCCTTACGGATGCGCTGGCAGTATGAAAAGCCGCCGGAGCAGAAAAAAGAGGTGATCTCCGACGGCACCCAGGTCTATATGTACATCCCCCAGGACGGGGTGGCCATGGTCTATCCCCTCACCCGGGTCCTGCGAAGCGACCTGGTGCTGCGCTTCTTCTCCGGCATCGCCCAGGTGCGCCAGGACTTCCAGATGGCCTGGGCCAGGCCGCCCCGGCCCGGGCAGATGTATCTCATCCAGCTCACCCCCGTCAAACCCCAGGCGGAGCTCACCCGCCTCACCCTCACCGTCAACCCGGAGACCTACCAGGTGGAGCGCCTGGAATTCACCAATGCCCTGGGGGAGGAGACCGCTTTTCTGTTCACCCGGGTGCAGCTGGATTATCAGGTCCCGGCCAATTTCTTCACCTTCACCCCGCCTCCGGGGGTGCAGGTGGTCAGGGACCCGGCCGGCGCCGGCTGAGCCAGGCAGACCCAGACTTGGGGGCAGAAAGTTTCCAGGTGACCGGAAAGTCTAGACTTACACCATGAGCATCTCCGCCCTGCAACAGGAAATCCGGGACTGGCTGGCCAGGCGCCAGGCCATTCTCTTGGCCCATAACTATCAGCCCCCTGAAATCCAGGACATCGCCGATTTTCTGGGCGACTCCCTGGGGCTGTCGCTGACCGCCTCCCAGACCCCGGCGAAAATCATCGTCTTTGCCGGGGTGCATTTCATGGCCGAGACCGCGGCCATCCTCTGCCCGGACAAAGCCGTGCTCCTGCCCCGGCTGGATGTGGGCTGCTACATGGCCGACACCATCAGCGCCGAGGCCCTGCGCCGGCGCAAGGCCGAGCTCCCGGGCGTGCCGGTGGTCACCTACGTCAACTCCTCCGCTGCGGTGAAGGCGGAAAGCGACATCTGCTGCACCTCGGCCAACGCCGTCAGGGTGGTCAACTCCCTGGCCGCCCCCCGGGTCCTCATGGTGCCGGACAAGAACCTGGCCCTCTACACCGCCCGCCATACCGACAAGGAAGTGCTCTACTGGGAGGGCTGCTGCAACATCCACGATGCGCTCACCGCCGCCCAGGTCCAGGCCTGCCAGGCGGCTCACCCTAAGGCCCTCTTTCTGGCGCATCCCGAATGCCGGCCGGAGGTCCTGGCCCTGGCCGACGTCATCCGCAGCACCAGCGGCATGCTGGAATACGTGCGCACCTCCCCCGCCACCGAATTCATCATCGGCACCGAACAGGGCATCATCCATACCCTGAAGCGCCAGAATCCCGGGAAAATCTTTCACTCCCCCTCCCCGGGCCTCTTGTGTCCGGACATGAAGCGCATCACCCTGGAGGATATCCTCAACGCCCTGAAAGAAGAGCGGTATCGGATCACCCTGCCCGAAGAGGTGCGCCAGAAGGCGCTTATCGCGGTGCAGCGCATGCTGGCCGTGCCCCGGGATTGAGCCCCGGGGAACCTGGCGGCCCGTAGGCCTCTCAATTGGCATGGTGTTTGCTTCCTGAATGAGAAAAATACTCAGTATGGGTGGGGAGCACAGCCATGGCCCAGTCAGACCCTCTCAGGGACATCCGACATTCGCTGCACGAATTGGCCCAGCCCTTGGCGGCGGTCACCGGGTTGGTGGATCTCCTGCTCCTGGACCGGCAGCTGGACACCGAGATCTTTGAGGATATCCGCATGATCAGCGAAAAGCTGGACCAGGTCCTGGAGATCATCTCCCGCATCCGGGAAATCGTCCGGGCTCACACCCAGGCTCTGGAGGAGGAAGGTCTGGCCCAGACCGTGCACGCCCTCTCCGAACACCCTTAGGGGCACCGCCTGCTCAGGGACGGGGGGGAGGAATCCCAGGCCGGCTCAGACCTGAGTGTCTGGTCATCCCGGTCATCCGTACGGAAGGAAGGGTTGGTGGGCGCACCCTGCCCGCTGTCCCGAACCGCCATTCGCCCCATGGCCCTATCGAAGCGCCTGAACGCGGCGGGGCGTCGCCGCCCAAGATGATGGGGGTCTTATAGGCCAACTCTGGAGAGGAAGCTCTGCTCCAAGCCCGGTTCCGGACAGCCTCCTTTGCCACCCTCCCTTGCTTCCGGCGGCAAAAGGCCGTATTATCTTTAACCTAGCGAACTAAAGTCCCTGGAGCCGAAAACCTCTCCGTCCAGCTAGGGCCGCAATGCCGTCTCGAGGGCGGCGTCGAATGAAGGGGTCTGGGGCCGCCGGGAGCCGGTTCGCGCCACCGGTCGAGGCGGGGCCACCACCTTACCCCCAGGGAGCGGGCCGACACCCTCATCTGGGTTGGGCTGATTTCAAAAGAAAACCGGCAGCTTATATCTCTGCAAGGTGCGGCATGGGCAGGGTCATTCCCGAGGAGGTCCGGGCCCGGGTGCAGGAGCTCCGGGAACAGATCAATTACCATAACTACCGCTATTATGTCCTGGATCAGCCGGTCATCTCCGATGCCGAGTTCGATCGCCTCTTCCGGGAGCTGGAAGAGCTGGAGGCGGCCTGGCCTGAGCTCGTCACCCCCGACTCCCCTACCCAGCGGGTGGGCGCCCAACCCCTGGAGAAGTTTGAAACCGTCCCCCACCGCCAGCCCATGCTCTCCCTGGAGAACGCCTTCAGCGAAGGCGAGGCCCGGGAGTTTGACGCCCGCCTGAAGCGCTTTCTCCGCACCCAGGAGGAGTTTGATTACGTGGTGGAGCCCAAGATGGACGGTTGCGCCGTGGAGCTGGTCTATGAGCGGGGTGTCTTCACGGTGGGCTCCACCCGGGGGGACGGCTACCGGGGGGAAAATGTCACCCAGAACCTCAAGACCATCCGCACCATCCCCTTAAGGCTCCTGGAGACCGAGGAACCGGCCCCGGAACTCCTGGAAGTGCGGGGCGAAGTCTACATGAACCTGGAGGAGTTCCGCAAGCTCAACGAGCAGCGCCTGGCCAAGGGGGAGCCGCCCTTCGCCAATCCGAGAAACGCCGCCGCCGGTTCTTTGAGGCAGCTTGACCCCGCAGTCACCGCCTCCCGCCCCCTGTATATCTATTGCTACGGTATCGGCGAGGTGGTGGGCCGCCGCTTCGAGACCCACTGGGAGGTGCTCCAGACCCTGAAGCGCTGGGGCCTCAGGGTCAACCCTCTCACCGAGCGCTGCCGGGGGATTGAGGCCGCCATCGCCTACCACCACCGCCTGGAGCACCAGCGCCACGGTCTGCCTTACGAAACCGACGGGGTGGTCATCAAGGTGGACTCCCTGGCCCTGCAGGAGCGGCTGGGCACCAAGACCCGCAGCCCCCGCTGGGCCCTGGCCTACAAATTCACCGCCACCCAGGCCACCACCCGGGTGCTCGACATCCAGGTGAACGTCGGCCGCACCGGCGCCGTCACCCCCATGGCCGTCATGGAGCCGGTGGAGGTGGGGGGCGTCACCGTCAGCCGGGCCACCCTGCATAATGAAAACGAAGTGAAGCGCAAGGACGTGCGGGTGGGGGACTGGGTGCTGGTGCAGCGGGCCGGGGACGTCATTCCCGAAGTGGTCATGGTCATCAAGGAGCGGCGCACGGGTAATGAGGTCCCCTTTCAGATGCCCACCCACTGCCCGGTGTGCGGCACCCGCCTGGTGCGCCCGCCTGGTGAGGCGGTGACCCGGTGCCCCAACCCGGATTGCCGGGGGGCGCTCCGCCGGGCCATTTTGCACTTCGCCTCCAAAACCGCCATGGATATCGACGGTCTCGGGGAAAAGATCATTGACCAGCTCATGGAAAATGGCCTGGTGCGCTCCATCCCCGACCTCTATCGCCTGAAAGAAGCGGACCTCATCCCTCTGGAGCGCTTCGCCGAAAAGTCCGCCGCCAATCTGGTGAGCGCCATCCAGAAAAGCAAGACCGTGCCCTTGAACCGCTTCATCTATGCCCTGGGCATCCGCTATGTGGGGGAGGCCACGGCTCAGCTTCTGGCGCAGCACTTTGAGAGTCTGGAGCGCCTGGCCCAGGCCAGCGAGGAGGAGCTCTTGCAGATTGAAGGCATCGGCCCCCAGGTGGCGGGCAGCATCCGGGAATTCTTCCGCCAGGAAAAGAATCAGCGGATGCTGGAGGAGCTGGCGGAGCTGGGGGTCAAGCCCCTGCCCCCGGAAAGGCCGGTGGCGGCCCCGGCCCTGGCGGGCAAGACCTTTGTCTTCACCGGCGCCCTGGAGCGCTTCTCCCGGGAGGAGGCCAAGGCCCTGGTCACCGCCCGGGGGGGCAAGGTGAGTTCCTCGGTGTCGGCCAAAACCGACTACGTGGTGGCCGGCGCCGACCCCGGCAGCAAGCTGGCCAGGGCCAAGGAGCTGGGGGTGACGGTGCTGGATGAGGCGGCCTTTCTGGAACTTTTGGAAAGGAGCGGCTAATGGCGGACAAGGCCCGCGCCCATCTGTTGATCAGTGGCCGGGTGCAGGGTGTGTTTTACCGGGCCCACACCCGGGATGAGGCCCGCCGGCGGGGCCTCACCGGCTGGGTGCGGAACCTCCCCGACGGCCGGGTGGCGGCGGTGGTGGAGGGTGACCGCCGGCAGATCGAGAGCCTCATCGCCTGGTGCCGGCAGGGCCCCCCCTATGCTTACGTGGAGGAGGTCCAGGTGGACTGGCATCCGTATCAGGGGGAGTTCGACGACTTCCGTATCGCCTACTGAGTTAACGCCAAGGCCTGAAGGCATGGCGGATGGGGGGGAGGCGCATTCGGCATTTTTGGTTCGGCTCCGGTCCCGTGTCATCCCTGAAGCAAAAATATTTTGGATGATATAGGGAGTTTTCTCTACGCAAACTCCCCTCTCCTTACCCTAATGGAGTGGTGAACTGAGGCCGATGCCTTGATTTTCAATAATAAAACTTCGAGAAACAGGATGAGGCTTTCCGCCTCCTGGTCCCCTCATCCAAGAGCTTGTTGCCACCGATTCAATCTGACGTCACGAGGTAAAGATGACCCGACTGGCCATGATGTTTCCCGGGCAGGGCTCCCAATATGTGGGCATGGGGAAAGAGTTTTACGACACCCTGCCCCGGGCCCGGGAACTCTTTGATCTGGCAGAGGAAATCACCGGCCTTCCCTTGAAGCGTCTGTGCTTCGAGGGCCCCCTGGAGGAACTGACCCTGACGGTGAACCTGCAGCCGGCGGTGACCCTGGTGAACCTGTGCGCCTACGAGGCCCTGAAGGCCGCCGGGGTAAGCCCTCAGGCGGTCTGCGGCCATAGCCTGGGGGAATACAGCGCCCTCTATGCCGCCGGCGTGCTTTCGGACCGCGACACTCTGGCGGCGGTGCGGCAGCGGGGCCTTCTCATGCAGCGGGAGGCCGAGCGCCATCCCGGCACCATGGCTGCGGTCATCGGCCTTTCCGCCGACAGACTGGCGGAGCTCCTCAAGCCCCTCACCGAGAGCGGCCCTTTGGCCCTGGCCAACTTCAACACCCCGGAGCAGACGGTGATCTCCGGCAGCGCCGTGCTGGTGTCCCAGGCAGTAAGCCAGGTCAAGGCCGCCGGCGCCCGGGCTGTGCCCCTCAAGGTCTCCGGCGCCTGGCACTCTCCGCTCATGGCCGAGGCCGGGCCGGATTTCGCTGCCTTCCTGGAGACCCTGGAATTCCGGTCGCCCCGGATGCCGGTCTATCTCAATGCCACCGCCGCTCCGGAAAGCGATCCCAAACTCCTGAGGCAGGCCATGGCCCGGCAGCTCACCAGCCCGGTGCGCTGGACCGAGCTGATCTTACGGCAGCAGGCCGACGGCATCGACATCTGGGTGGAGGTGGGCCCCAAAAACGTGCTCCTGGGCCTGCTGAAGAAAATCCTGCCCCAGCTCCCGGCCGAACGCGGCCTGCAGGTGGACAATCCCGCCACCCTCCAGGCCCTTCTGGCCACTCTGGGCTCCTGACCCCGAGCCGCCCACTTTATCGAGGAAACCTTATGCGGACAATATCCGGCAAGCTGGCAGGAAGCCTGGCCCTGCTCCTGATGTTGCCTTTCCTGGCTTTCGGCGCCACCCTCACCGGCGGTGATGTGGCCGCGGCGGTGGCCGCCATCAAGAGCGAGCGGCCCAGCCCGGCGCAGAAAAAGGTGGTGGACCTGGTGTTGGCCTCCATGCTTCAGGAACATTACAAAAAACTGGGCCTCACCCCCTCCCAGGCCACCCCTCAGATCACCGAGCGCTTAAATCAGGTGAGCCGGCTCACCCTGATGACGGTGGCAGCCATGACGGACCATGATCCTCCTACCGCCCGGCAGTTTTCCCTGGAGGATCTCATGGCCATCTCCGGCGTGGTGATGGGGAAGATCCGGGACCTGAAGATCGACTCCGTCAAGCTCAAGGACCGGGCCTACGTGGTGGATACCCTCATCCCGGCGGTCATCGAGGAGCTGGCCAAGTAAGATGTGACGGTTCCGGGTAGTAAAGTGGGGGCCATGGGTTGTGGACCCCTGCTTTTTTCCCCGCCCTTGCGCCATGCCATCGAAGCCTTAACCTCGATTTTTCCCAAACTCAAAGGCAGGGGGAGGTGAGCTTGTCGGGAGGCGAAGGCCACTCCCGGAGGCTTGCCCCTGCTCAGAAATCATTCTTTCCTCACCCTCACCCTGAAGAAGCGGTCGCTTCCCGAGGGACCCGGCCGCTATTTTTCATGCATTTCCGCCACTGCCTCCCAGCCCGGAGGTGGCGGCTGCCTGAGACAGGTCTCCACACAGGCAAGGAAACGCTGGAGATGGCGGTTTTCCGGATCCAAAGGGAGGACTGACCGGAAGGCCTCCCGGGCTTCGGCAAAACGGGCCGCCCGATACAGCCTGAGACCTTCGTCATACCCCTCAAGAAAGCGCCGCCGGTCGCCATCGGCCGGGCCCAGGCCCAGCACTTCATAGATCCGGAGGGGCCGGGTCTTGCCTTTCACCCGCACCCAGTCCACCTCCTGGAGAATGAGGGCCTCCTTTACCTGGGCCGCGGTGAATTCGCTCACCAGAATCGTGGTGCCGTAATATTTGTTCAGCCCCTCCAGGCGGGAAGCCAGATTGACGTGGTCCCCCACCGCGGTGTAATCGAAGAGCCGGTCCGAACCCAGATTGCCCACTGCCACCAGGCCGGTGTTGATGCCGATACCCACCGCCAGGCTGGGGCGCCCCTGGTCTTGCCAGATCCGGTCCAGGCGCTCCAGCTCCGCCACCATGGCCAGCGCGGCCCGGCAGGCCCGGTGGGCATGATCCTCCTGGGGCAAGGGGGCCCCGAACAGGGCCATGATGGCGTCCCCGATATATTTGTCCAGGGTGCCGCCGTGCTGCACGAGGAGCTCGCTCATAGGGGTGAGGAAATCGTGCAGCACCGCCGCCAGCTCCTCGGGCTCCAGGGATTCGGCCAGGGTGGTGAAACCCCGGATGTCGCAAAACAGGATGCTCAGCTCCCGGCGTTCGCCCCCCAGCCTGAGTTTTTCCGGATGACGGATGATCTCCTCCACCACCGCCGGGGCCACATAGGACTGGAAGGCCCGCTTCAACTGGCTGCGGGCCCTCTCGGTGGAGACAAACCGCTGCACCGTCACGCCGGTGTACACCCCGCCGATCTGCACCAGGGGATAGAGCACCTCCAGTTGCCACCCCAGGAAGTGAAAAGCCAGGTAATTCGCCACCAGGTAAGCCAGCGCCAGTCCGGCCGCCAGCAGAAACCCCGCCACCGCCCCCAGGCGCGGCAGGGCCCCTGCCAGCACCATCCCCAGCGCCAGGAGGAATCCCACCAGGAACAGCCGCCCTCCCGGAGGAGGACACAAAAAGCGGCCGCTTAAGAGATTGTCGATGACGGTGGCCTGGATCTCGATGCCCGGGGTGATGGCAGAAAATGGTGTCACCCTCAGGTCGTAGATGCCCACCGCCGTGGCCCCCACAAGCACCAGCCGGTCTTTGAGCATCCCCGGCGGCACCGACCCGTTTAAGACGTCTGCTGCCGATACGGTGGGAAACGTGCCGGGAGGCCCCAGGTAATTGATGAGCAGGCGGCCGAAGCGGTCCACCGGCAGGATCTTCTGCCCCAGGCGGATCTCCTCCACGCCGCCGGCGGACAGGGAGAGGCACAGGCCTTCCCCCCCGAGAAAATGTTGGCAGGCAACCAAAGCCAAAGGGGCAAAGAAATCCGGGCCATAGGCAATGGCCAGCGGCAGCCAGCGCACCCCGCCGTCGGCGTCGGGAATCATATTGAAATAACCGGCTCCCGCCGCCTGTTCTGTGAGTTCCGGCAGGTTGCTCTCCACCCCCTGCGCCCCCAGGAGCGGCAGGCTGCCGGAGGCGCCGGCCAGGATACGCACGCCCTGATACCTGCCGCCCATAACGGGCGGCTCCTTGGGCCCTGGGGTTACTATGGGGCCCTGAATCCCCCCCACCCCGGTAAAGAAAAACCCGAGAATGGTGGGCGGCGGCGCCCCGATCTCCCGGGCCAGGCGGCGGTCCACATCGGCCCGCTCCTCCTCCCGGGCCAGAAGGCGGGCTAGGGACGGGTTGCTGAGTCCCGCCTGTTCCAGCTCCTGCCGCAAACGCCTCAGCGCCGTCAGCCCGGCGGTTTCCTCCCGCTCCGCAAAGATGATGTCCACCGCCACCACCCGGGGTCCGGCGGCCTTGAGGCGACTGAGCAGCCCGGCGATGACCTCCCGGGACCAGGGCCAGCGGCCCAGCTTTTTCAGGCTGGCATCGTCCACCGCCACCACCACCACCGGAGAGGCGGGGGAGAGCGGCCCCCGGAAGCGGAACTTCAGGTCGGCAAACTTGTACTCAAAGAATTCCGTGAGCGGAAACCGCACCAGAGCCAGAACCAGGACGGCCAGGGTGACGCCCAGGCTCAACAGGAGAGGCCCCCGTTCCCGGGAAGGCCCGGCATTACCTGGCGGGGAGCGATAGTAGCCGGCCGGCATCAGACTCACCTGGAGAGGGACAGATGCAGATTGTGCCCGGAGGACCGGTCTTCTCGTCACAACGCTTCATGGAAACAGGAAAAATCGGAGCCGCCCCCCTCGATTCCGGCGAACAGACTCAGAAAAGGCCAAAGATCCGTGACCCCGGGCGCTCGGTCCTTCGGCAATTGGAAGCCCCAGGCGGTCTCTCCCGCCTCAGGGGGCGTCTGCCGATGGCTTTCGCCTTTTGGACTGCGCCCGCAGGAAAAAGCGGGGCCGGCGCAGGGATTGGCCCCGGCAGCGGGGACAGCGACTGGGGGTGGTCAATCGCTCCCGCTTGGCGAAGGTGAAGCCGCAGAGTTTGCAGACCGGCGGTTCCATGACAAACTCCAGACCCGTCCCCGGTGCCCGGGCCAGATGCTCCAGGTGCTCCAGGACCTCCTTTTCCGGCAGGCCCAGCCGCCGGGAGAGCTCCAGGGCGGAAAGGGGTTGCTCCTGCAGGAGCTCTCTGATAGCCTGTCGCAGGGTAAGCACCCTGTCTCCTTAAGGTGTTCCGGTATCCACCGGGTAAGCACGGCAGGCAAAAAAAGCCCGGCGGCAGCCATGCGGTGGTGCCGGAGATGAACTTCATGCAGGATGGGCCCATGCGCTACCTGATCCTGGGAGCAGGCGCCCTGGGGACCGTCTTCGGGGCCTTTCTGCTCCGGGCCGGTCACCCGGTGGATTTCCTGGGACGGGGAAGCCACTTCCAGCGCCTCCTCGCCGCCGGCCCCCGCATTGACGGCATTTGGGGGGAATTCGCCTTAGGCCCTGTCACCACCCCCGGCCCACACCCTGAACCATATGACATTATCCTCCTCTGCGTCAAATCCTTTGACACCCGGGACGCCTGCGAGCAGGCCCGCCACCTCCTTGCGCCCCAAGGACTCATCATCTCCCTACAAAACGGCTTGGGCAATCTGGAGGAGATCAGCCGGGTCTTCGGGGCGCGCCGCACCGTGGGGGGCCGGGTCATCTTCGGCGCCCGCATTCCTGAGCCGGGCCGGGCCACGGTGACCGTCTATGCCGCGCCGGTGCTTCTGGGGGCCCTGTCTCCTGAGGCCGATCACGCCCTGCTTGAGCGGGTGGCCCGGGACCTTCATGAGGCTGGCATCCCCACCCAGGTGGTGGCCGACATTATGCCCCCCTTATGGGATAAGGTGCTCTATAATTGCGCCCTCAATGCCCTGGCAGCCATCCTCGGAGTGCCTTATGGGGATCTGGCGGCGGATGCGGACACCCGGGAGTTCATGCGCCATATCATCGCGGAAATCTACGCCGTGGCCCAGGCCTTGGGGATTGACCTGACCCTCCCCACCGCCGCCGGCTATTTCGAGCATTTCCTCACCCGGCTGGTGCCTCCCACCGCGGCCCACCGACCCTCCATGTGGCAGGACCTGCAGGCCGGCCGCCGCACCGAGATCGAGGCCTTAAACGGCGCCATCTGCCGTTATGGGGCGCAGGTGGGCCTCCCCACCCCGTACAATGAGGCTGTAACCCGCCTAATCCGCTTTCTGGAGCGGCAATCTGTCCGTCACCGAGGGGAAGACCCCCACCCGGTTTCCGCCGTTTGACCCCCTGCGAGTCATGCGCCTCGGCATTGACACCGGCGGCACCTTCACGGATTTCGTGGCCTTGGGCGGGGCAGGGGGATTAGTCCACAAGGTGCCCTCCACCCCGGCCAACCCCTTGCGGGCCATCCTCCAGGGCCTGCGGGAGCTCTGTCCGGAGGGCCTTACCGGAGCCGAGGTGGTCCATGGCACTACCGTGGGCACCAATGCCTTCCTCACCCGCCGGGGCGCCCGGGTGGTGCTGGTCACCACTGCCGGCTTTGAAGATGTGCTCTTCATCGGCCGCCAGACCCGGGGAGAGCTCTTCAGCCTCGCCCCCCAAAAGCCGCCGCCCCTCATGCCCCGGGAACGGGTGGTGGGGGTCAGGGAGCGCCGGGGGGCGGACGGCGCGGTGATTGTGCCTCTCACCTCGGAGGAGCTGGCGCGGGTGCGGCGCCGGGTGGCGGAGCTCACCCCGGAGGCCGTAGCCGTCTGCCTGCTGCACGCCTATGCCTGGCCGGAGCACGAGGAACGCCTGGCCGCCGCCCTGGCGGACCTGGGCGTGCCCCTGTCCCTCTCCAGCCGGGTGCTTCCCGAAATCCGGGAGTTTGAGCGCACTGCCGCCACCGTCCTCAATGCCTACCTCACCCCGGTCCTGGAAAATTACCTTACGGCCTGGGACCGGCAGGTATCGCAGGCGACCCTCCATCTCATGCATTCCGGCGGCGGCTTTCTCCCCGCCCGGCGGGCCGCTCATCTGGGGTTGGCCACGGTGCTCTCCGGGCCTGCCGGCGGGGTGGCGGGGGCCTGGAAGCTGGCCCGCCCCTACGCTCAGGACCGGCTCCTCACCCTGGACATGGGGGGCACCTCCACCGATGTGGCCCTGGTGGCCGGGGAACTGCCCTTCACCTCGGACTATGTCCTTGAGGGGTTCCCCCTGGGGATCCGGGTCCTGGACATCCACACCGTGGGGGCCGGCGGCGGTTCCCTGGCCCGCCGGGACCGGGGCGGGGCGCTCAGGGTGGGGCCGGAGAGTGCCGGTGCCGACCCAGGGCCGGCCTGCTACGGCCGGGGGGAGGGGGTGACGGTCACCGACGCCCAGCTTTATCTGGGCCGCCTCCTCCCCGAGGCCTTCCTCGGCGGCCGCCTGGCCGTGGAGGAGCGGGCTGCGGCCCAGGCCCTGGAGCGCCTGGCCCGGGAGTTCCGGGTCCCGCCCCGGGAATTGGCCCTGGGCATTATCCGGGTGGCCAACACCCATATGGCCCGGGCGTTGGCCAAGGTGAGTCTGGAGCGGGGCCAGGACCCCCGGGATTTCACTTTGGTCAGTTTCGGCGGCGCCGGGGGGCTGCATGTCTGTGAGCTGGCCCGGGAACTGGGGGTGAGGCGCCTGCTGTTGCCTGCCCACGCCGGGGTCCTCTCCGCCCTCGGGTTGGCCCTGGCGGCGCCCCGGAGGGATGTTGCCGCCACCCTGCTTTTGGCCGATCCGGGCCTCACTTGGGAAAGGCTCTCCCGGGCGGCCCGGGAGCTTGAGGCCCGGGGTCGGGCGGAGTGGGAAGCCGACGGCCTGCCGGCGGAGGTCACCGTAACCGGCGAGGTGGAGGTGCGCTACCGGGGGCAGACCGACGCCCTGGCCGTGCCCTTGGCCCCGGATTTCCGGGAACGCTTCATCGCCCGGCACCGGTTTCTTTACGGCCACGCCTGGGAGGACCGGGAGCTGGAGGCGGTGACGCTGCGGCTCCACTTTCTGGGTCCGGAGCGTTTCGAGAATCTGCCGCCTCTGGCCCCGGCCCGATTGGGCCCCCGACCCACCCCTGCAACCCGGCAGCGGCTGGTCCTGGAGGAGGGGGAGGTCCGGGAGGTGCCCTTCATCTGGCGGCCGGAGCTGGCCCCCGGGGACCTCCTCCGGGGTCCGGCCCTCATCGGGGAGGATTTCGCCACCCACCTGCTCTTAAAAGGCTTTCAGGCCCATGTGACCCGGGAGGGGCACCTCCTCGTGGAGGACCAAGGGGCGAGATAAAAAATTTGTCCGGGGCAGCCAAGCTTTTTATTAGTTGAAATTATAAAGAAAACAGATAGTTACCCTAATAAAAGGTCTCAGGGGGCTTTCTCCGGCCAAATTTTTGAACCCTTCTCCGCCCAGGGGGGCCGCCGCTTTTTTCTCTGATAAGTTTAACCCATTGATATTGCTAATAATATAAATTTGTCGCCAATTTGGCACGCTAGCTGCATGGGTAATTAAGCGTATATGAACCCAACATAAGGTACCCACATCCCCCCCTTACAGAGTTCATATACCATTTTCTCCTTTCACCCGACCGGCCGGGTCCTCCCCCACCCGGCCGGTCCCTTTTTGGCCTTACTCCCGGGTCAGCCGGTAATGCAGGGCGGTGATGAGCTGGCAGAGGATCTCACCGTCAATCTTGGTTTTTTGGAAGTAGCCCACTAGACCGACGATCCCGGCGGCGGCCGTCCACCCTATGGGCCCCAGGATAACGCCCAAGATCGTGCTGGTGAGCAGGTAAGCCTTGAAGGGCAGAGCAATTCCCAGGAGCAAGGCCAGGGCCTTGAGCCCGGTGGCCGCGGCCAGATAGCCCCCAAAAGTGTCATAGTCAGAGCTGCCAGCCCTAAGGGGTATGGGACCTGGAGCCATGCCCCGAGGGCTTGGGCCGTCATCTTCGCCCTTCCAGCGCCTCCCTAAGCCAAAGGGGGCGGGCCAGGTGCGCCGGGTCCAGCCCGAAGCCTTGGGTGCGGGAGGGACCTTTGTCCCCGGGATTCTCACACCGCCCTTCCTAAGAAAATTCTAACATTTCCCTTACGCCATCCTGACACCTCCCCGGGATACTGGTACCTGACCGAAAACGTCACTTTTGCTCACAAAGGAGAATCCAATGGTAAAAATTCTTGCCCTTCTCTGTGCCACCCTGCTCACGGTGTCCCCGGTGGCGGCCCAGATCACCATCAACGGCGCGGGCGCTTCCTTTCCCTACCCGTTGTATTCCCAGTGGGCCCACAAGTATAACCAGGTGACGGGCACCAAGATCAACTACCAGTCCATCGGCTCCGGCGGCGGCATCGCCCAGATCAAGGCCAAGACCGTGGACTTCGGCGGCACCGATGAGCCCCTCACCCCGGAAGATCTGGACAAGAGCGGTCTCATCCAGTTCCCCACCGTCATGGGGGGCGTGGTGCCCATCATCAACGTGGAGGGCATCAAGACCCGGGAGCTGAAGCTGGACGGCATCACCCTGGCCCACATCTTCCTGGGCATCGTCAACAAGTGGGATGACCCGGCCATCAAGAAGCTCAATCCTGACCTGAAGCTCCCCTCCCAGCCCATCACCGTGGCCCATCGCACCGACGGCTCCGGCACCACCTTCATCTTCACCAGCTATCTGGCGGCGGTCTCCCCGGAGTGGAAAAACAAGGTGGGGGCCGGCAAGGCGGTGAAGTGGCCGGCGGAAAACAGCATCGGCGGCAAGGGCAATGAGGGTGTGGCCGGTCAGGTGAAGGCGGTGAAAGGCGCCATCGGTTACGTGGAGTATGCCTACGCCCTGCAGAACAAGATCCCTTATGTCCAGCTCATGAACCGGGCCGGGAAGTTTGTCGCCCCCAGCATCGAGACCTTCCAGGCGGCGGCGGCCAACGCCGACTGGACCAAGGCCCCCAAGGGCTTCTCCCTCTCCCTCATCGACCAGCCCGGGGACAACTCCTGGCCCATTGTCGGCGCCACCTACATCATGATGCACAAGGAGCAGCCCGACGCCGCCAAGGGCAAGGAAATTCTCAAATTCTTTGACTGGGCCTTCAAGCATGGCGGGGACATGGCCAAGGAACTCCATTACGTGCCCCTGCCGGAGAAGGTGGTCAAGATGGTGGAGGACAGCTGGAAGGAAGTGAAATCCGGCGGCAAACCCTTGTGGCCGTAAACATCCTCCGGTAAGTATGAGGGGGGAGGGGACGGCTATTCCGGCCTCTCCCCCTTTGAGCCTCAGGATAAGGGATGATGGCCCGATGAAACAGGACGCGGCTTTGGACAAGGCGGCCGCAGAGGCGGTCCTGGCGCCCACCGCCGGCCCTACGCCGGTGTTCATAGCCCTGGGGGACCGGGTGTTCCGGGGGTTGACCGCGGTGGCGGCCCTCCTCGTGCCTGCCGTCATCCTCGCCATCGGCCTCGATCTCTTCATCACGTCGTACCCGGCCTTGGCCAAGTTCGGGCCCCGATTTCTCCTCTCCCAGGAATGGAACCCGGTCACCCAGCAGTTCGGCGCCGCCAGCTCCATTTACGGCACGGTGATGTCCACCCTCATCGCCATGGTCATCGCCCTGCCCTTGAGTCTGGCCATCGCCCTTTTCCTGGTAGAGCTGGCGCCCCCCAAGGTGAGCCAGGTGGTGGGTACCATGATTGAGCTGCTGGCCGCCATTCCCAGCATCATTTACGGCATGTGGGGGCTGTTTGTCTTTGCCCCCCTCATGGCCACCTATGTGCAGCCGGTGCTGGGGAAGTATCTGGGCTTCCTGCCGCTCTTCTCCGGCCCCCCCTTGGGCATCGGCATGCTCACCGCCGGCATCATCCTGGCCATCATGATTCTGCCTTTCATGAGCGCCATCGCCCGGGACGTCTTTGCCCTGGTCCCCAATGTGGTGAAGGAATCGGCCTACGGCCTGGGGGCCACCACCTGGGAGGTCACCTACAAAGTGACCATCCCCTATGGCCTGGTGGGGCTTTTGGGAGCCATGTTTCTGGGGCTGGGGCGGGCCTTGGGGGAGACCATGGCGGTGACCTTCGTCATCGGCAATGCCCACCGCATCTCCCTTTCCCTCTTTGCCCCCGGGAACACCATCGCCTCCACCCTGGCCAATGAATTCAGCGAGGCCACCGAGCCCATCTATGTCAGCTCGCTGGTGGCCCTGGGGCTGGTGCTCTATCTGGTCACCTTCCTGGTGCAGGTGGTCTCCCAGTGGCTTTTGAGGCGCATGTACCGGGCCTGGAGCGTGGGCTTATGAAGTATCGCCCCCCCACCGGCCGCAAGCTTGTCAACTGGGTGGTGAGCGGTGGCGCCGCCGCCTCCGCCATGGTGGGCATCGTCTTTTTGGTGTGGATCACCTGGGAGGTGCTGTATCGGGGGGTCACCGCCCTGAACTGGGACTTTTTTACTCACCTTCCCACCCCTCCCGGCGTGCCGGGTGGGGGGTTGGCCAACGCCATTGTGGGCACGCTGGTGCTTACCGCCGCGGCCACCGCCCTTTCCGTGCCTTTGGGGCTCTTGGCGGGCATCTATCTGGCGGAGTTTGCCGAGGACTCCCGCCTGGGGGATTTGAGCCGCTTTTCCGCCAATGTGCTCATGGGCCTGCCCTCCATCATCGTGGGGGTCTTTGCCTATGCCCTGGTGGTCCTGCCCCTGGGGAATTTCTGCGGCTATGCCGGGGTGGTGGCCTTGGCGGTGATCATGCTCCCCGTGGTCACCCGCACCACCGAGGACATGCTCCGGCTGGTGCCCAATACCCTTAGGGAGGCGGCCCTGGCTTTGGGGGCGCCCCGCTGGCGGGTGACCCTGGCGGTGGTCTTTCGGGCCGCCAAATCCGGGCTCATCACCGGCATTTTGCTGGCCGTGGCCCGGGTAAGCGGCGAAACTGCGCCTCTGCTCTTCACCGCCTTGAACAGCCCTTTCTGGTTCCACTCCCTGGCGGAACCCACTCCCAATCTCACGGTGACCATCTTCAACTACGCCATGAGTCCCTACCCCGACTGGCAAGAGAAGGCCTGGGGCGCCTCTTTTCTCATCACCTTCGGGGTCTTGTGGATCACCATCGTGACCCGGGTGATGCTCCGGGAACGCAAGGGATAACCTATGGACACTTCCTCCCCCAGCGTGACGGCGCCGCCGTATTGCGACCGGACGGCCCCGCCTCCCAAGATCCAAGTCCGTAATCTCAATTTCTATTACGGCCGTCACCAGGCCCTGTTCAATAATCATCTGGACATCCCCGAGCGCCGGGTGACCGCCATCATCGGGCCCTCCGGCTGCGGCAAGTCCACCCACATCCGCACCTACAACCGCATCTATGAGCTTTATCCCGACCAGCGGGCCGACGGGGAGATCTGGCTGGACGGCCACAATCTCCTCAGCCCCGAGACGGACGTCATGCAGGTGCGCCGGAGGCTGGGCATGGTCTTCCAGCGGCCGGTGCCCTTTCCTTTAAGCATCTTCGACAATGTGGCCTTTGGCTTGCGGCAGCAGCGCCTCCCCCGGGAAGAATTGGCCGGCCGGGTGGAGGAGGCTCTCAAGAAGGCGGCGCTGTGGGAGGAAGTCAAGGACGTGCTGCACCGTCCGGGCACTTCCCTCTCCGGCGGTCAGCAGCAGCGCCTGTGCATCGCCCGGGCCGTGGTCATGGAGCCCGAGGTGCTCCTCATGGATGAGCCCTGCAGCGCCATCGATCCGGTGGCCACCGCCAAGATCGAGGAGTTGATTCTCGAACTGAAAGAGAAATATACTATCGTTATCGTCACCCATAACATGCAGCAGGCGGCCCGGATCTCTGATGTCACCGCCTATTTTTACCAGGGTCGGATCCTCAAGGCCGGGCCCACGGCGGAGATCTTTCAGGAGTTTTCCCTCCTGGAGGAGGTTCCCACCCAAGAAAGGCTTGAGGCCCTCCTGGCCCATGCCCGGGAAACCCAGGCGCCCCTGGTGTCCTGAGCCTGCCTGCGCCTCTTTCGATGCGTGCGATGGAAATGGCCCATAAACTTCCCGAGGTGCCGGTGACTGAGGAGGAACTGCCCGCTTCCGCCCGGTTGCTGGCCTCCTTCGGCCTGACGAGCAAGGTGGCCACCCGGCACCTCAATTTTTACTACGGCGACACCCAGGCCCTCTTCGACAACAACCTGGACATCGCCTTAAACCGGGTCACCGCCATCATCGGGCCCTCCGGGTGCGGCAAATCCACCCACCTAAGGGTCTACAACCGCATCTACGAGCTCTACCGGGACCAGCGGGCCGAGGGGCAGGTGCTCCTGGACGGGGTCAATGTCCTGGACCCCGGCTTCGATCTCATGGAGCTGCGGCGCCGGGTGGGCATGATCTTCCAGAAGCCCACCCCCTTCCCCATGAGCGTCTTTGACAACGTGGCCTACGGCTTAAAGATGCACTACCGCCTGAGCAAAAGCGAGATCGCCGACCGGGTGGAGACCGCTTTGAAAAAAGCGGCCCTGTGGGATGAGGTGAAGGACTTCCTCAAAAAACCGGGCACCTCGCTCTCCGGCGGCCAGCAGCAGCGGCTGTGCATCGCCCGCAGCATCGTGGTGGAGCCCGAGGTGCTCCTGATGGATGAGCCCTGCAGCGCCATTGACCCCATCGGCACCGCCAAGATCGAGGAGCTCATCAACGAACTCAAAGCCAACTACACCATCGTCATCGTCACCCACAACATGCAGCAGGCGGCCCGGGTGTCCGACTTCACCGCCTTCTTCTTTCAGGGCCGCATCATCGAATTCGACACCACCCAGAAGATCTTCACCAACCCGGCCAACCGGCAGACGGAAGCTTACATCACCGGCCGCTTCGGCTGATCCGGTCCTGCCCGCCCCAGAGTGAGACCGTGGCAGAGAGCTCTGGAGAGAGGGCCTCATGGCCGCCGGCCCCTGCCTCCTCTCATAGACCCTTTTATCCACACTTAGAAAGTGGGGGGACTTGGGCGAAGGGCCACTGACCTCCCGGCTCTCCGCTCACCATCATTTTCGCCAAAAAAAACCTCCCGCGGCAGGCGGGAGGTCACGAGGGAGAGAGGAACTGCGATAAGGCCGTTTATTGCGGATAAATGGTAAGCACCGGGATTTTGGAGTTGCGCACCACTTTGTCGCAGACGCTGCCGAAGATGGCCCGCTCCAGGCCCTTGCGGCCATGGGTGCCCATGATGATGAGGTCCACTCCCTCCTTCTGGGCTACTTCCAGGATCTTGTCCGCGGGCGGGCCCTGCACCACCAGGGTCTCCACCTTGGGAAAATCCTTGAAGACTTCCTGGCGGATTTCGGCCATCTTCTGCTGGGCCGCCTTCATGGTCTCTTCCTGCATGGTCTTGAGGTAGGGGTGCGGCACATAAAAAGAGGTGAAGCTGGTCAGATCCTGGGTCACGAACAGGACCACCAGGGTGGCGTCAAACTTCTTCACCAGGGTGGTGACCCAGGGGAGCAGCGGATCGATTTTCTCAGTTAAATCAATGGGAAAGAGGATTTTCTGCACCTGCTTCATCGAGACAGCCTCCCTTCGGCCCGGGTGGAGGATTTGTGAAAATCGTCATTTACTCCTACCACCCCCCCACCCTCCTTGTCAAGTCAAAAACCCCGGCACTCTGCCGGAATGCGGCCTTGAGGGGGCGGAAAAAATCCTTGCCAAAAAAAGATTTCGTTATTATATTCCGTCCGGAATCCGATGCCATGCAGGAGGACACGGTCATAGGCGAGATCCGTTACAGCCGGGATCATGTGTGGGTCCGCTCCGATGACGACATTCGGGTGACCTTGGGGATCACCGATTATCTCCAGGAAAAACTGGGGGAGATTTACTCCATCAAGCTCCCGGAGGAAGGCGAGGAGATCATCAAGGAAGAGGCGTTCAGCACCGTGGACGCCAAATTCGGCCGCCGGGAACTCATCGCCCCCATCTCCGGCGAAGTCATCGAGGTCAACTACGAGGCCGTGGAGGTCCCCGAGATCATCAATGAGGACCCCTTGGCGGAGGGCTGGCTCCTCAAGGTGGAGATGCCCTCCGGCGCGGAATTTGACGACCTGCTCACCGAAGAGGAATACGAAGAGTACCTAAGCGAAGAGGCCGAGAGCGAGGAGGAGTGACACCGCCGGCCCTTTATGGCTCCCAAGCTGGGGTCGCACCGGCCCCGGCTTTTCTGTTTTGCGCCTGCCACTTTCTGTGCTATAAATAATTGTGTCCAGGAAATCAGCGCCCCCATCCCTTCCCGGCCGGCTGTGGGACTCCCTCACCTCCATCCGCCTCACCGTCACCCTGCTGCTGGTTCTGGCGGTGGTGGCCACCCTGGGGACCGTCATCCCCCAGAACGAGCCGGTGGCCCGTTATCTCGCCAGCTTCGGACCCCGCTGGGGCCCGATCCTGCTCCGCCTCGGCCTGCACCGCATCTTTGACGGCCCCTGGCTGTTGGTGCCGGTGGGCCTTCTCAGCCTCAACCTCTTGGCCTGCGTCATCCGGGGCCTGCCGGAGGCCGTGCGCCGGGTGGCCCGCCCCTTCTCCGCCGAGGCCGCTCTCGCCCTGCCCCTGCGGGGCCAGTTCACCCTCCCCGCCACGGTAAAGCCCCAAGAGGCGGTTCTGCCTCTGTTGCGCCAGGAACTGGGCCGCCTGAAAAGCCACAACTCTCCGGAGCGTCTCATCTATTTCTGGGAGAGCGGCCGCTTCCGGCCCCTGGGGCCGTATCTCATCCACCTCTCCCTCTTCCTCATCCTCTTCGGCGCCGTGGTGGGCAAATTTTGGGGGGTGGAAGGCCGGCTGGCGGTCCTCACCGGCGAGACGGCCACCGAATTCACCCTCAGCAAAGGCGCAGGCACTGCACCGCTGGGCTTCGCCCTCAGGCTGGACAACTTCACGGTGGACTATTACGGCGGCACCGGCACCCCCCGGGAATTCCGCTCCGATCTCACCTTCTTCCGGAATGGCCAGGAGGCAGGAAGGGCCGCCTGCCGGGTGAATCACCCCGTGACCTTCGGCGGCCTTACCTTCTATCAGTCCAGCTACGGCTCCCAGCTGGCCGGGCCGGTGCGCCTCAAAGTCTGCAAAGGCCAGGACTGCCATACCCTGACACTGGGGCAGCGCCGGGGCGAAAACCTCCCCGACGGCCAGGGCCAGGTGATGCTGGTGCGGGTGGACGCCAACTTCCAGGGGCTGGGGCCGGCGGTGCTGTTGGCCTACCGGGAGGCGGCCACCAGTGGCCAGCCCCAGATCTTCTGGATCTCCGCCCAGCATCCGGAACTGGCCCGCCAGGCCCAGACCCCCTTCCATCAGGCCGGCCCCCACCACTTCATGGTGGAGGACCTGCCTTTGAAGTTTTACTCCGTCTTCCAGGTGCGGCGGGACCCCGGCGTCTGGTGGGTGTACGGGGGCTTTCTCCTCTGCCTGCCCGGCTTTCTTTTGGCTTTCCTGAGGCCCACCCAGCGCTTGGCCGTGGTCCTGGAGCAGAGCCCCAAAGGCCACTGGCAGGGGCGCCTGTTGGGGGCCAGCCCCCGGGCCCGGGAGGCCTTCCAGGAGCGGGTGGACCGCCTGCTCCTGCACCTAAAAAAAGGAACCCGTTCATGATCAGCCAGATCCTGGGTCTGGTCACTCTGGTCTATCTTGTTGCCACCGGCCTCTTTCTGGCGGCCAGCCTCTGGTCCAGCCGCCGCCTGGAGGACTGGGGCCGCATGGCGCTCCTTGCCGGGCTGGCGGCCCACCTGGGGGCCTTTTTCGGCCGCTGGGTGGAATCCTACCGTCACGCCAGCCAGTACACCCCGCCCGAGGGCGCCGCAGCAGTCCTCAACCTGGTGATCCACCAGGTCCCCTTGTCCAACTTCTTTGAATCCCTGGTCTTTTTCTCTTTGAGCGTCAGCTTTCTCGGACTGGTCTCCTTCAGGCGGCACCTCAAGGGCGCCTTGGGGGTGGTGGTGGCGCTTCTGGCCTGCCTGATTCTGGCCTACGCCTCCCTGGCGGTGGACAGCAGCATCCGGCCTCTCATGCCGGCCCTGAAGAGCAACTGGCTCCTCATCCACGTGCTCACCTGCTTCATCGGCTATGCCGGCTTTGCCTTGGCCTTCGGGGCCGCCCTGCTCTACCTCTGGCAGACCCGGCGCAGCCGGGCCAACCCCATCGCCCCGCCCCAGGAGCTGGACCGCCTCATGTACCGGGCCGTGGCCTTGGGCTTCCTCTTCCTCTCCGTGGGCATCCTCACCGGCGCGGTGTGGGCCGACTCCGCCTGGGGCCGCTACTGGAGCTGGGACCCCAAGGAGACCTGGTCCCTCATCACCTGGTTCATCTACGCCGGTCTCTTGCACGCCCGCCTGGTGAAGGGCTGGCAGGGCCGCCGCATCGCCTGGCTGGCCATCCTGGGCTTCGCCGCGGTGCTCTTCACCTATTTCGGGGTGAGCTTCCTCCTGCCGGGCCTGCACTCCTACTTCTGAGGCATTGAGCCGGAGGGCGGGTCTGGCGTTTTGGGGGAACAAGGCCTGGAGGCCTCAATCATCCCTGGCCAACGGGGCTTCGATCCAGGCGCCACCCAGGAGCCGGTCCCCCTCATAGAAGGCCACCGCCTGCCCCGGAGCCACCGCCCCCTGGGGCTGGGCAAAGACCACGGTCAGGCGGCCATCGCTCTCCTGCCGGATGAGGGCCTGCACCCCTGGATGGCGGTAACGGATCACCGCGGTGGCTTCGAACTCCTCACCCGGCGGCTCCCAGAGCCAATTCGGCGCCACTGCCCTCAGGCCCGGAGCGAGGAGCGCCGCCTTGGGGCCCACCACCACCCGGTTGGTCTCCGGGCAGAGCTTAAGGACGTAAAGAGGCTCCCGGGCCGCCACTCCCAGCCCCCGGCGCTGCCCCACGGTGTAATGGATCAGGCCTTGGTGCCGGCCTAAATAGCGCCCCTGGAGGTCCACTATCTCCCCCGGTGGCGCCGCCACCCCGGCCCGGCGCAAAAACTCCCGGTAGCCCTCCGGCGGGATGAAGCAGACCTCCTGGCTCTCCGGGGGGAGATCCATGGCTGGCAGCCCCAGCGCCTGAAACCGGCGACGCACCTCCTCCTTGGTGAGCTCCCCTAACGGAAAGAGCACCCGGGGCAAAATCTCCCGGGGCAGGCGCTGCAGGAAGTAGGACTGGTCCTTGCTGCGATCCATACCCCGCCAGAGGCCGAAGCCCCCCTCCGGGGCGGGCAGCCGCCGGACATAATGGCCGGTGGCCAGATAGCGGGCGCCCCAAGCCTGCATTCTCTCCCACAGGACCCCGAACTTGATCACCGCGTTGCACCGTACGCACGGGTTGGGCGTCAGTCCCCGGGCATAGCTCCGGACAAACTGCTGCACCACCAGGGCCTCAAACTCCGGGCGGAGGTCCACCTCCACGAAGGGCAGTCCCAGGGCCTGGGCCAACTGCGCCGCCCGCCGGGCACCTTCGGTGGCCGCCATCAGCCGGAGGTGCACCGCCAGGACCTCAAAGCCCTGCTCCCGGAGCAGGTGGGCGGCCAGGGCGCTGTCCACCCCGCCGCTGAAGGCGACGGCCACCGCCTCAGACATGTTCACAAACCGACAAGAAAATTTGAAATATTTGTTTACTTTATGGATATTTATTTAACTTATTGAGAATAATATGGATTTTTAAGAAATACTGCAATGCGGGCCGGCAAATGTTCTATTTTTTAAACATTTCTGCGGCGGGGGGAGGCGAAAAGGAGGGGCTCTCCAGGAAGGTGACGGCCACCCCCAAGGCACCCCCGGGGGCCTGAGGATCTTCCAGGCGCACCACCCGGCCCCGGGCATACAGGTGCTGGGTGTGGGTCCGGTCCAGGCTGGGGACATGACAGAGAATGGAGAGCTCCACCATCAGGTCCGGTGAGAAAGTACAAGGCGCGTCGGTGAGGAAATAGGCACCGCTCAGGCTGACATCCCGCAACACCCCCCGGCCTTGCACAGGGCCTTGGCCATCAGCACCCTGGAGACGGAAGGTCAACGGCAGACTGACCCGCAGGCGCTGGAACCGACGCCGCTCCTCCTGGGGGGGCGTCAGCATTTCCTGAGGCAGAGAACAGACCGGGCCGCACGGCATACCTCCGTTTTTGCACTTCATGTGCCAGGAGGGAATCCGGGCGGAAGAATCATCATTTTGATCAGGCCAGCTTCCCCCTTGACGCCGGCTGCCCCTTCCTTTACCATGGCAGTGAAAAACCGCGCCGTCGGCGGCCGTCCGTCTTCCCACCCTCTCCGCCGGCATAGGGGTTCACCCAGGCATGTCACACGTCGTCGCCGTCATCAATCAAAAAGGGGGCACCGGCAAGACCACCACCACCATCAACCTGGGTGCCGGTTTGGCCTATCGCGGGCACCGCACCCTGCTGGTGGACTTGGACCCCCAGGCCCATACCACCATCGGCATCGGGGTGGATCCGGACGAATCCCGGGAGTGCATGGCCGAAGTCTTTACCATACCCCGCAAGCCCATCCGGGATGTCATCGTGGAGACCTACATCCCCTGGCTTTTCTTGGCCCCGGCCCACATCCGCCTGGCCCGGGCCGCGGAAGCCGCCTACAGCCGGGTCTTCAAGGAGGCCATCCTGGCCCACTCCCTGAAATCCGTGGATTTCGACTTCATCATCATCGACTGCCCCCCGTCTTTGGGGGTGCTCACCACCAACTCCCTCTTCGCCTGCGATTTCATCATCATCCCCTGCCAGATCTCCCGGTATTCCCTGGACGGCCTGGCGGACCTGCTCCAGACCATCGAGACCGTCAAGGACCTCTCCTCCCAGGAGCTCTTTGAGGGGGACCACTTCCGCATCCTTCTCACCATGTACGACCGGCGCAACCGGGTGACCAACGAATACATCCTGGAGCAGCTTAAGCCTTACCGGGAGCGCACCTTCGCCACCCTGATCATGAAAAACGAGGCCCTCAATCAGGCCCAGATCGCCCAGAAGTCGATTTTCGACTACGACCCCAAGAGTTCCGGCGCCCTGGATTACCAGCGCCTGACGGACGAATTTCTCGCCTTATGTCAAAAAAGAAACAGCTTACCGGAAAGGCCACCAAGCTGGCAAAGCTGCAACTGACCCGGGCCCTCTCCCAAAAAATGGGGGACTCTGAGCCCGAGCCGTGGCAGCCGGCGGCGCCGCCGGAGGCGTCACCCCCGACGCCATCGCCCCAACTGCCCCTGTCCTGGGAGGATCTGGCCCAGGGCGCCGCGGGCCTGCTGCAGGCCGCCTACGCCCTGGTGCGGGGGGAGATGGCGGAGCTGCACGCCCTGATCAACGGCCTGCCCGCCCCGGAATCCTGGGAACCCAGCGTCACTCCGGATTTGCCCGCCATCAAGGAAGCCCTGAGACTCACCAAGCAGGAGCTCCAGGAAGTCTCCCGCCTGTATTCGGGTTGAGGTTGTGAGGGGAGGGCTGGGGGAGCAGTGGCTCCCCCACCCTCCCCTCACACTCCCCTCCCCACCCCCTTTATGGGGTGGGGGGTGAGGGTGCGGGAGAGGGGGCAGGGGACCACGTTCCCTGGCCCCTTCTCTCGCTTTCACCTGCAAACCGAAGCAGACGTGCTTAAAACAAGCGGCTTGGCGCTTTTGCCCGAGGAGGTGCGTCTCGTCGCCAGCCCCCGCCATGCATTGTGAGGGGAGGGCCGGGGGAGCAGTGGCTCCCCCACTCCCCTCACACTCCCCACCCCACCCCCTTTATGGGGTGGGGGGTGAGGGTGCGGGAGAGGGGGCAGGGGACCACGTTCCCTGGCCCCCTCTCCCGCTTTATTTATAACCCACCGGCATGATGATCAGGGGTTCGTGCTCCTTAGGGAGTTTGAGGAGGCCAGCCAGGGCCTGGTCCTCAAAGGCCCCCACAATTCCGGCCCCCAGCCCCAGGGCCTCGGCCTGCAAAAAGAGGTTCTGGCCGGCATGGCCCACTTCCATGTGGGTGTAGCGGATGCCCCGCTGGCCATAGCGGGCGGTGCAGCGCCGGTAGTCCGCAGCGATGACCACCATCACCGGCGCCTCCGCCATCCAGCCTTGGTTAAGGGAAGCCCGGGCCACCGCCACCCGCAGATCCCCCGGCGTCACCAGCGCCAGGGCATGGGAACCGGGGAGATACCGGTAGACCCCGGCGGGCAGCCCCTCCACCCCCCGCTCCCCGGCCACCAGGTAGAGTTCCAGGGGAAAAGTGGCCCCGGCGGAGGGTGCGGTGCGAAAGCCCCGGGGATCGCTCACCCCGTCGGTGGCCCACAAGAGCTGGCCCACCTGGGCCAACGTCAGGCTGCGGCGGGCAAAGTGGCGCACCGTGCGCCGGGCCTTGAGGGTCTCCTCCACCGACACCTGGCCCTTGAACGCCGGCGGCGGCAGCCGGATCTCGGCGGCTCCGGCGGTCCCGGAGAATAACATCAGGCCGAACAAAAACATGGCAGTTCCCCACCCTTGCATATGACACCTCATGTGGCTGACGGTGCGAAGGACCTCAGCCCCGGGAAAATGCCGCAAAAGAGAACATTCCCCATTTCTAAGGGGAGAAACCTTCAGGAAGCAGGGCCCCCTGCCCCCTTTCCCGGCCCTCTCCCAACCCCCTTCGGAGCGGGTGAGTGAAGGATGGGCAGGGAGCCCCGCTTCCCGTTTGCCCTCACCTGGCTCACTCAGTCTGTCGGCTGCGGGCCCGGATCTTCAGGTAGATGGCCACGCCCGAGGTGGCCATGCCCACCGTGCCCAGCCCCACCAGAAGCCGGTAAAGGTGCCCGAGGGGGCCGCCCCAGAAATGCAGCTTGGTGAGACTTCCGAAGAGTCCCGGGGACTGGAACAGAAACTCCGTAGCCACCAACGCCCCCGAGGCAGCCTGGAGAAAGATGAACAGGGCCAGGATGATGCCCATGGTGCGATGCCCCCGGCGCAGTTCCGCTTCCGTCATATGATCTCTCCTTTCCTGCATCAGATAGGATGTGTGGGCTGCCTTGGCAAGGGGGGAGGGGAAAACCTGGGCCGGGCCTGCCCCTCAGGCCTCCGTAACCCCTACTCTTCCTTCAGAATATCCGCCAGGTGAGGTCTGACCGCCCGCCAGGCCGGTATGGCCCCGGCCATCAGTCCCAGGGCCACCACCAGCACCAGGCTTTGGAGATAAATCCCGGGAGTGAAAAAGAACCGGATGGTCCAGCCGAAGGCCTGCTTGTTGATGACCAGGATGAGGAGGAGCGACAGGACCGAGCCGGCCCCGGCGCCCAGTAAGAAGCTCAGGAAGCTGGCCAGCCCCGATTCCACCAGGACCATGCCCACGATCTGGCGCCGGGAGGCCCCGATAGCCTGGAGGAGGGCCAGGTCCCGCTCCCGGTCGATGATGAGCACGAGAAAGGTGGTGATGATGCCGAAGACCGCCACCAACACCGCCACCCCCTCCAGGGCGTAGGTGACGGCAAAGGTGCGGTCGAAGATCTCCAGAATGCCGCGCCGCAGATCCTGGTGGGACAGGGCCAGGAGCCGGTAGCGGCCGCCGTAACGGGCCTGCAGGGAGGCCTGCATTTCCCGCACCCGGCCGGGATCTCTGAGATAGAGGCGCACGGCGTTGAGATGCTCGTCCCGCCAGTAGCGCCGGAACTGGCGCAGGTCCATCCAGATGCTGGGCCCGTCGGTGCGGAAGTCGTAAAAGACCCCGCGGATCCGCACCTGCCGGGGGCCGGAGGGCGATGGCAGCTCCACCACCTGCCCTTCCCGCCAGCCGAAGGTCTCCGCCAGGGGCTCGGAAATGATAACCTCGCCGGGTTCTCCGGGCCCGGAGGCCTCGTCCTTTGACCGGGCGGCCATTTCCTGCAATATCTTCACGCTGTCCCCCTGGCGGAACCACATGCCCCCGTACCTGGCCAGGATGTCGAAGCTGCCGCCGATGACCAGCACGAAGCGGTCCCGGAAAGGCAGGCGGACGCAGCGGTAGAGGTAGATATCCTTGACCTCCGGATCTTTCTTGAGCTCCGCCACGATCTCCGGGGGGAGAAACCGGTCGTAGGCCGCAGTGGAGAAGACCGCCGGGCCGAAGAAGATATCGCCGCTGATGGAGCGGCTGATCCACAGGTTCACCGTCTCCCGAAAGGAGCCGATCATCACCGCCACCGCGATGAGCATCCCCAGGGCGCAGGCCAGGGCGGCAATGGACACGGCGCTCCGGGAGAGCGAGCCGGAGAGATACCGGCAGCCCAGCTCCCCGGCCACCCCTGCGAGCCTTCTCAACCCCGGCCCCAAGCCCCGGCCCAGGAGCAGGGCGGCGGCGGGGGTAAAGAGGGCAAAGGCGAGAAGGATGAGGAAGGCGGCGATAAACCCGGGGATGGGCACCGCCCGGGCTTCCAGGGCCGCCAGGGCACCGGCGGTGAGCAGGGCCGCCGCGCCCCCGCCCGCCAGCCGCCAGGCCCGCCGGCTGAGCACCTCCTCCAGCTCCTCCCGGAACCACACCGCCCTGACCCGGGTCCGGGCCGCCTCCACGGCGGGCACCAGGGCCGCCGCCAGGGTGGCCACTACCGCCAACGCCCAGGCTTGCAGGAGCAGGGCCGGGGAGATGCTGAGATGCCGGGCCGCCACCGGGGTGTAAAGGGAGGTGAGGGTGTCGGTCACCAGTCCCAGCGCCCCCTGGGCCAAAATGAGCCCCAAAAAAAGCCCGATAAAGCCCCCCACCAGGCCGGTGAAGATGCCTTCGGCCACAAACAGGGTGAGCACCTGCCGGGCCCCCAGGCCCAGGGTGCGTAGCAACCCGATCTCCCGGCGGCGCCGCACCACCGACAGGGTGACGGACTGGTAGATGAGGAACATGCCCACAAACAGGGCAATGGCGCTCAAGACCTGGAGGTTGAGGCGGTAAGAGGCCACCAGCCCCTCCATCTGCCGGGACTGGGCCCCCGGCCAGCTCACCTCCACCCCCGGCGGCAGCACCTTTCTCAGGGCGGCGGCGGTCTCCTCCCCCGGAAGGCGGCCGATGACATCGATGTAGTCCAGGTGGCCCAGCCGACCCAACAGCTCCTGGGCCCCGGCCACATCCATGAGGAGGACCGCACCCTCCAGGGGATACAGCCCCTCAGGGGCTCGAAAAATCCCCACCACCACAAGCTCCGCCACCCGGGCCCCGGCGGTCACCTTCAGGTTGGCCCCCCTCCCAAGGCCCAGGCGCCGGGCCAGGGGCTCGCTCACAAAACAGGTGCCGGGCCGGCTGAGAAAGTCCTCAAAGGCTGCCGTGCCGCCGGTGCCATCGAATTCATACTCCCGGAAGGCCGCCTCTGCAAAGGGGTCCACCCCCAAAAGCAGGACCGGCTCGGAGCCCGGCCCCTCCAGCTCCAGGACGCTTTCCACCACCGGCGCCGCGGCTTTTACCTCGGGCAGGCGCCGCACTGTGAGGAAGAGCTCCTCAGGAAGAGGCGCGCCCGGGGCGCGGAGACGCCATTCGGCCCGGCCGGAGACCGCGCTGACGGAGCGCCGGAAACTCTCCAGGGCGCTTTCCCCCGCCAGGGCGATGCCCAGATAGACCGCAGTGCCCAGAGCGATGCCGAAGATTCCCAGGAGGGTGCGGCCCGGGAATTCCGTGAGGTGCCGAAGCGGCAGGCGAAAGAGCCAGAGCCTCATGCCACCACCCGCCCATCCCGGAGGCGCACCTCCCGTTGGGCAAAGGCCGCCGCTTCCGGGGCATGGGTCACCATGATGATGGTCTGGCCCTGCTCCCGGTGCAGCGCCGCAAAGAGCTCCATCACCTGCCGGCTGGTGGCGTGATCCAGGTTGCCGGTGGGCTCATCCGCCAGGAGCATCGCCGGCCGGTTGATGAGGGCCCGGGCCAAGGCGGCCCGCTGCATCTCCCCCCCGGAGACCTGATGGGGCTTGTGCGTGGCCCGGTCGCTCAGGCCCACCCGGGCCAGCCACTGGCGGGCTTCCGCCGCCGCCTGGGCATAAGAGACCCCCTGGAGCACCCGGGGGAGGGCCACATTTTCCTCCAGGGTGAGCAAGGGCAGGAGGTTGAAGGCCTGGAAGACCACCCCCACATAGTCCCGGCGGAAGAGGGTGAGTTCCTGCTCGTGCAGGGTGGCCAGATCCCGTCCCGCCACCACCACCCGCCCCTGGCTGGGGGCCTCCAAACCGCCGATGAGGTGCAACAGGGTGCTCTTGCCACAGCCGCTCTTGCCGGTGATGGCCAGAAATTCCCCTGCCGCCACTTGCAGGTCCACCTGGCGCAGGGCGACGATCTCCACCTCCCCCCGCCGATAGGTCTTGCTCACTCCGGACAGTTCAATCATGCCGCAGGAATCCTTCCTTGCCGGGTATTATAAACCGGTGGCGGTGCCAAGGAAGAGGCGGAAGTCCAGAGGTCTGCCCCTCTTTCCCCCGTCCCCGTGCCTTTCCTTAGGGGAAGAAAGACAGCGCCTCCTGTGCCGTTCATCTCCCTGGCCTTTGCTTTTCTCAGCGCTTCGTCAACCGGAATGCCCCGCCGTTATCTTTTTGCCCGAGGCCGCCTCAAGCCCGGCTTTTTTAAAGTTCCCCCCCAGGAGGCCGATGGGTGAAGTGAGGGACGGAGAACCGGGCCGGCGACCCGTCAAGGCGCCAGCCGGCCAACCCCTTCCAGGGACGGAGAGCATGGCGAATAATCTGAGCCCGGCGGAAGTCACCCGTTATTCGTATCAGATCGCGTTGCGGGAGTGGGGCCGGGAGGCCCAGGAACGGCTCAAGGCCTCCCGGGTGCTCATTGCCGGGGCCGGCGGCCTGGGAAGCGCCGTGGCCCTGCACCTTTTGGCCACCGGGGTGGGAGCCCTGAGGCTGGTGGACGACTCCCGCATCACCCTGGCCGACCTCAACTTGAGCCCTCTCTACCGGGAACGGGACCTGGGCAAGACCAAAGTGGCCACTGCGGAGCGGCGCCTGAAAGAGGTCAACCCCTTCGTCACCGTGGAGGCCCAGGCCAAGACGGTGACGGAGACCAATCTGAGGCGCCTCACTTCGGGCTGCGCCCTCCTCATTGACGCCATGCCGGACCGGACAGTGGGGCCGCTTCTCAACCAGGCCGCTATCCGCCACCGGCTGCCCCTCATCCATGCCTGGGTGGGGGCCATGGACGGCCATATCACCACCTTCTGGCCCGGCGTCGGCCCCTGCTACACCTGCGCCCTGAAGGAGCCCCCGCCGCCTCCGGAGGCCGCCCTGATGGGGCCCCTGCCGGGGATCATGGGGGCGCTTTTGGCCTGGGAGGCCCTGCGCATCTTAGGCGGCTTGGGGCCCGCCTTGTTGGGGCGCCTCCTGGTCTTCAAAGGCCGCTGGTTCCACTTCCGGGAGGAGACCCTGCGCCCCCAGCCGTCCTGCCCCCAGTGCTGGCATCTGTGGTCCTGAGAAAGACAGGGCCCAGGGGGCAAAGTTGAGCTGAAACGACGGAGTTGAGCTGAAACGAAAACCAGGACCACACAAGAAGTCGCGGGCCTACAGAAAGTTGAGCTGAAACGGCGGCGTTGAGCTGAGACGGCGGCTGAGAGGTCTGAATCACGCCTGGGGCTCGCCGGATTCCCCGCGGGGCAAAGTTGGGCATCAACGGCGGAAGGGGGTCCGGCAGATGGTCCTGCCCCTTAAATTTTAAAGCCTTCTGCCCCGAGCCCCGGCTTTCTCCGGGGGACAGCCCGCCTCGCCCGTGAGGGCTGCAAACTGCCGGTGCGGTCAGGCCGGCCCCCGCAATTTTTGGCCTTTTGGCCGCTACGGTCCGCCCTCAGAGCCGGCCCGTCTGCCTTTCTGTCCACCGTTTTCCTTCCCCTTCCCGACCTCCCGCCCAGACTTCCGGTCAGTTGACACAACCTGTCGCAGAATACCTCCATAAAATAAATTTCTTTTTTTCCCAAATAACTTCACTTTTTCTTTAAAGTTTCTCCTGACCCCTCTCGAAGAGTGAGACAGATGCGGCAATACCCTCCAAGGATGGGAGGGAAAGATACCAGGAGGTTGAGGCAATGTCACTGGTCATCAATCACAATCTCATGGCCATGGGCGCGGCCCGGCATTTGAGCGCCACCTATGGCCGCCTGTCCCAGTCCGTGGCCCGGCTGGCCTCGGGCCTGCGCATCAACTCCGCCGCCGACGACGCCGCCGGCTTGGCCATCCGGGAGATGATGCGCACCGACATCCGGGTCCTGCAGCAGGGGGTGCGCAACGCCAATGACGCCATCTCCCTCATCCAGACCGCCGACGGCGCCTTGTCCGTCATTGATGAGAAACTCACCCGCATGAAGGAGTTGGCGGAACAGGCGGCCACCGGCACCTATACCGACGTCCAGCGCCTCATCATGGACAGCGAATATCAGGCCATGGCCTCGGAGATCTCCCGCATTGCCAATGCCACCGACTTCAACGGGGTCAAACTCCTGGACGGCAGCCTCTCCGGCACCGGTCTGGCGGGTGGCCCCGGTCAGCAACTGAAGATTCATTTCGGCACCGGGAACAGCTCTGCGGAAGATTACTACTATATCCGCATCAATGCGGCCACCGCCTCCGCCTTTGGCCTGGGGAACAACGCCCGGGTGGGGCCCGGCTACACCATCAGCACCCAGTCTGCGGCCCAGGCGGCTTTGGAGGCCATCGATCTGGCGGTGACCAGCAAGGATACCATCCGGGCGGCCTTGGGCGCGGTGGCCAACCGCCTGGCCAACACCATCACCAACCTCACCATCCAGGCGGAGAACCTGCAGGCGGCGGAATCCCGCATTTCGGACGTCAACGTGGCCACGGAAATGACGGAATTCGTGCGCAACCAGATCCTGACCCAGGCGGCGGTGGCCATGCTGGCCCAGGCCAATGCCCTGCCGCAGCTGGCCCTGCAACTGATCCGCGGCTAGACCGCAGGGTGAGCATGCAGCTTCAAGGAGGAGAGCCATGCAGGCAGATCAGCTCTCGAGCACCCTGATGCTCACCATCGACCAGGTCTCCCAGCTCACCGGGGTGCGCAAATCCACCCTGCGTTACTGGGAAAAGGCCTTCGAGCCTTACCTGCGGCCGGCCCGGACCCATTCCAACCGCCGGGAATACACCCTGGAGGATGTGGACCGCATCAAACTCATCCGGCACCTTTTGGAGGAGGAGCACCTCACCCCCGCCGGCGTGCGCATGCGCCTGGCCCAGATGCACCAGGAAGCCTCCGCCGCCGGGTGAGCTGGCACCTGCCGGACTGAGGGCGGCACGGCGGTCAGGGGAAGGCAATCACGGCGGAGAAAGCGGAGCAAAGGAGGTTGGTTTTCAGCTGATTACAGACCATCTCGTCAATGTCGAAGGCAATCACGGCAGAGAAAGCGGAGTAAAGAAGGAGGCGGAAGCCAAACCGGGAGGAGAAGCGGCGGAGACTTTCTGAGAGGATCGGGGGAGCCCCACCATCTCCGGGCAAAAGAGGGCCCGGGGCTAAGCAAGGCCGAGGGCTTTAGGGGTGTCGAACACGGGTTTGTCTAGAAAAAGGAGATGTGGGCAGAGGGAGAGCTATCGTCTGAAATCTGAGGGAGGAAAAGAAGCCACCGCTTAGGGAGATCAGCCAAAAATTGGGAGCCTGACGGCTGCCCCCTCTCCGGCGACGGAAGCACCCGGCCAGAGGCTGCCGCAGGAAGCCCTCCCGTGAAGGCGCCCAGGCGGACCGGGGTGACACCACCGCCCATCGGAGCGGCAGGCATCAGCCTCCGGGAGCACCGCCCTCTGGCTTGTATAGGCGGACAATTTTAGGGAAAGGGGGGCATGTGCTCCTCCGCCTCCCCCACCCCTGAAGCGCCGAGGGGGAAGCCGGCCTGCGACCCTCCCCGTGCCAGGGAGCGGTCAGCTTTCCGGCACTGCCTTGGGCTTGCAGAGAAATTCCTCGGAGGTGGCCAGCCGGCCGCACTGCCCGCAGACGTATTTGATGTCTTCCAGCTTGCCTTTGCAGAAATGTTTCACGTGGGGCGCCTTCTCCCCGCAGTAGGCGCAGGTCATAACTTCGGTTTTGGGGTTGCACAGATGGCCCGGCTCTTCTGCCAGAGCCCCACAGGTTTCACAGACATACATCCGCTTCGCCATGGACTTCGGCCCTCCTGACGGTTTTCGCCGGCGGCCGTAAGTCTTCTCTACATAATTTGAATCAAAGGCGGGACGATTCAGGCTGTCAGGCTGAGGGAGCCGTCGGTGCCGTCCAAGACGGCCTGGAGGCCCAAGGGGAGGGTGAAGTTGTCCGGCTGATGGCCCACCGGAAGTCCGGCCAGGACCGGCACCTCTAGGGGAGCCAGGGCTTGGGCCAGCACCTCCAGCACCTCCGCAGGCTGCGCCCCGGTGCCGGTGAAGGCCCCCAGCACCACCCCCGCTACCTCCTCCAGGGCCCTGGCATAAAGGAGGTGCGTCACCAGTCGGTCCAGGCGGTAAGGCGCTTCGTTGTGATCCTCCAGGAAAAGAACGCTCCCCCGGAGGCAGGGCATGTAGGGGGTGCCCACCAGGTGGCAGAGGGTGGTGAGATTGCCGCCCAGAAGCGGGCCGGCAGCGGTGCCGGGGTGAAGGACCGTGAGCCCCTCAAACCGGCGGGCTTCCGGCGCGGGGGCGGCCAGCCAGCGGAAAAAATCCTCCCGGGCGGCGGGGGTAAGGGCGGGGAGATGGGCCACCGTGGGGCCGTGGAAGGCCGCCACCCCCAGGCGCTGCACCGCAAACAGGAGCAGGGCGGTGAGGTCGCTGAAGCCCACCAGCCTCAGGGCCCGGGACTGAAGGGACTTGGCCTTCAGGTAGGGCAGGATTTTAAAAGAGCCGTAGCCGCCCCGGGCGCCGAGGATGGCCCTGATCTCCGGATCCAGCCACGCCTGCTCCAGCGCCTGGGCCCGAGCCGCATCCGCCTCTCGGCCCCAGGGGCGAGGGGTGGTTGCCTCCTGGCCCACCTTCACCCGGTAGCCGGCCCCATGCAGAAATGCCACCCCGGCCTGAAGCAGGTCCGGCTCCACCGGGCTGGCAGGCGCCGCCACCGCCAGGGTGTCCCCGGTCAGGGCCGGCGGGGGCCACAGGATAGGGGGCCTCTCAGGCATCAAATCTCCTTCCCCCCGGGGCGTCGGCCTCCCCGACCCGGAAGCGATTTCGTTCTCGTTTCTTTGCGGGTCCCTTGCGCCCTCCCCGGAAAACCCGCTGGAATTCTCCCGGGCATTTATATACAATGTCCTCGTTGTGAAAAAGTGAGAAGGTCTTTTAAGAAAACCCGGACTATCATGGTCCAATTATCAGCTTCCAGGTGCTGATGGCGACCGATGAAGAAAGGCTGGCACATCTGGGGTGAGGCGTGGGGGCGGTGGCTGCCGCCCCTGGGTTGGGCCCTGCTCATGGGCTTGGCCGTCCTTTTCCGCCTCTCGGATTTGGGGGCCCGCAACCTCTGGTCCGATGAGGCCTGGGTGGCCCTGGCGGTCCTGAAGCCCACGGTCACGGAGGCCCTGGCTGCCGGACAATCCACCCCACCCTTCTACCTGCTCACCCTGTGGCTCCTGACCCAGGTCTTCGGGGGGAGCGAGGTGGTTCTGCGCTCCCTCTCCTTCGCCTTCGGGGTGGGCACGGTGCTCCTCTTCTGGCCCCTGGCCCGCCGCCTCACCTCCCCGGCCGCCGCCTGGCTGGGGCTGACTGCCGTCACCTTTGCGCCGGTGCTGGTGTATTTCTCCAAAGAACTGAAGCAGTACAGCGGCGACGCCTTCTTTGCGGTGCTGGTGGCCCTCCTCACCGAGCGCTTCCTCGAGCGTCCCGGTCGTGGCCGCCTGGTTCTCCTGGCCGCTGCCGGAGCACTGGGCCTGGGTTTTTCCCACCCCCTCATCTTCGTGCTCCCGGTGGCGGGACTGATTGCCTATGGCGGGGCACCGGCGTGGCGGCGATGGCTCCTTGCGGTGGCCGGGTTTTGGGCCGCCAGCTTTCTGGGCTGCTATCTGGCCTTCTTCCGCCACCAGGTCAACCCGGAGCTGGTCTCTTACTGGAGCAGAGAATTCCCGGATTTTTCCAGCCTGCCGGCCTTTGCCTCATGGCTGGCGGGGGCTCTCAGCCGCTATTTCCATTACTTTTTCGGGGATTACGCCGCCTGGTGGACGCCCCTGGCCCTGATGGCGGGCCTCTGGGCCCTCAAACCGCCAAGGCGCACCCGCCTGCTCCTCTATCTGGGGGGGCCCCTCTTTTTGGCTTTTTTGGCCGCCGCCCTGCACCGTTACCCCTTCATGGCCCGCTACAACGGCAGCCGCCTGCTCCTGTTTTCGGCCCCCTTCCTCTATCTCGGGGCGGCGGCGGGGGTGGCCCTGGCGGTCTCACGCTTACATGAATGGCGCCGCGGGGCTGCCTGGGGGCTGGCCCTGCTCCTCCTGGCCAGCCTTCAGCCCCTAAGTACGGTTAAGGAGAACCTCCACCCTTCCCTGCAGCGCCGGCAAATCGCACCCCTGGTGGCCCGGCTGGAGCGGGAGTTCGGTCCCCGGGACCTGTTGTATGTTTACCATTACGCCGTCCATCCCTTCCGCTATTACCGGCCGGATTTCCCGCCCGAGCAGGTGCGCTTCGGCGCCACGGTCCTGGATAAAAACCTCTTTCCCGGCGAGGAGGAGGAGGACGACGACGATGAGCCCCCGGAGCGGGTGTGGCTGTTGGCGGCCCACTTCCCCGGGGGAGATTTCCTGGATACCTTCGCCGCCGGGCTGTTAGGTCCGGGGTGGCGGCCCGCGGTCCGCTATCAGGAACCAGGGGCGGCGCTGATCTGCTTCCAGCGGGACAACCGCCTCACCGCCCGCCAGCAGGCGGAGCCTGGCCCGCCATAAGCCCCAGCCGGTCCTGCCGCCGGAAACCGCCCCCCTTCGGACGCCATTCGGGGGCACCCGTCATTCCCCACAGGAAAATTTCTCCCAAAGCCGGATGTCCAGGGCGGTTTTCTGGCAGCGTTGAGAGCACCTGTCCGCCCTCATCTTAAGAGAACGAGTGCGCCGGTTCTGCTGCGACCGGCAAAGGCGGAAATCCGGCTCCACTCACCTCATTTATTAATCTGAAAATTGTTGCAGTGAGTTTTTGAAAATCAGGTATTGCTTTCTATATTTGTTATAAGACGCCTGGTCTTTATACTTAATGCCAAATACCAGGCGGGTATTGGCAAGTGTATCCTGGGTATCAATCCATGACCGAACATATTTGCCCGCCTTGTCTTTCACTGTGACAGTTCTGACATTTTTATTACCTTTGCGCTCAATATTTTCTGAAACAAGCAGCTCCCGATTCGGGTCAATCTTTATGTCCTCCGGCTCGCCGCTCCAATGCGGGGAGAATACATAAAACTCCACCTCCTGCTGAGGGGAAACAAAAAAGGCACTGTCATACCCGGTGATTGCATCTCTGCTTTTGAGCGATGGCCTGACGCGAAAGCCGGGTGGATATTTGATCGAAAACCAGGCCCCCTTATATGTCGGCCAGTCCGAACCCTCAGCCGCCATCCCCATTGCTGGAAGATAGAGGATTAAACTGAAAAACATCAAAAATATGCAGATTGTGTGCTTGTATCTCATAATGCCCGCCCTGGCAAATTGAGAAGGTTATCCCCCCGAGTACGGTTTGGCTGGCCCCCCTCCCCCACCCTGGTTGTCCCGGCCTTCAGCTCCCCTGCGGCAGGCAGCGCACCTCCCGCACCACCCCCGGCCCCAGGGCCCGGTCCAGCTCCGCCAGGAGCCTGGGTTTCAGGAAGTGGAGCTCCTGCATCCAGGGGCCTGGCGTGATCGCCACCACCAGCTCCCGGCGCTTGAGGTCCACCAGGGTGGCCTGCGTCTGCAGGCGCGGGGGCACCACCCGCTCCCAAACCTCACGGATCAGACGACGCTGCTCCAGGGCCTGCCAGTCCCCGGGCTTGATGAGCCCCTCCAGGACCTCCCTAAGCGGCAGCGGCCGGGGCGTGGTTTTGCGGGGAGCCATGGGTCTCCTTTCCTGGGCATCTTTGGGGCGACAGGGCATGTATCCGCCCTCGCCCCGCACCCTCTTCCGCTTCGGCCGTTAAAAATCCTGCCGGGCCCGGGCAAACCCGGGGGCGGACCGGGCAATGACCTCCTCCGGGACGCAGAAGGCCAGGCGGAAGTAGCCCGCCCGGCCAAACCCCCGGCCCGGCACGGCCAGGATGTTCTCCGCCTTGAGGCGGGCCATAAAGGCCAGATCGTCCCCTCCCGGCGCCTGGGGGAAGAAATAGAAGGCGCCCTTGGGCAGGACGAAGTCATAGCCGGCCTCCCGCAGGACCTGAGCGAAAAGCTCCCGGCGCCGGGCGTAGGGGCTCACGTCCACGGCTTCCCCGGCCACCGCGGCCACCACCCGCTGCATCAGGGCCGGGGCATTGACAAACCCGAGGATGCGGTTGGCCAGCACCATGCCGGCCACCAGCTCCTCCCGGTCCGCCGCCCGGGGGGAGACCGCCGCCAGCCCCAGGCGCTCCCCGGGAATGGAGAGCTCCTTGGAGGAGGAGGTGATGAGGATGGTGTGGGGATAGATGTGAAAGAGGTTGGGCAGGGGCAGGCCGTCATACACCAGGCGGCCGTAGGGCTCGTCCGCCAGGAGATAGACCGGCTCCCCCCGCCGGGTGCCGAAGTCCTCCAAGAGCCGCCCCAGCTCCCGCAGGGCCGCCTCCTCATACACCTGGCCGGTGGGGTTGTGGGGCGAGTTGAGGATGAGGGCCCGAGTGCGGGGGCCCAAGGCAGCCGCGATGGCGGCAGGCACAAGGTTGAAGTGGTCATCCGTCTCCACCACCCGGGGAAGGCCGCCGTGATTGTCCACATAAAAGAGGTATTCCGGGAAGTAGGGGGCCAGGATGATGACCTCGTCCCCGGGATCCAACAGCGCCTTCAAGGCGATGTTGAGGCCGCCGGCAGCGCCGCAGGTGAGGATCAGGTCCCCGGCGGTGAAGGGCTCGCCATAGCGTTGCCGGAGAGAGGCGGCCAGCGTCTCCCGGACGGCGGGCAGCCCGGCATTGGGCATGTAGCCGTGCAGACCGGGGCGGGGATCTGCCGCTGCCTCCCGCAAAGCCTCCTTGAAGCGGGCCGGCGGCTCCAGATCCGGATTCCCCAGGGTGAAATCACAGACTTTGTCCGGCCCCAGACGGGCCTTGAGCTCCGCCCCTTCCTCAAACATGCGCCTAATCCAGGAGGCGCTCTCCAAGGCCGCCCGGATCTTTCGGGACACACTCATGGTTGCCTCACTTGTGCTGATGTCGGGGCCGGGTCCCCGCTTCCCCAGTCTAAATTGCAAATCCTGTTCCGGCTGCGTGCCTTGGCGAGGCTGTCGGCCCGCCGGTTGCAAGCCCCGCCGGTTCAGGGACCCTTGGCCCGCCGGCCGTGGCGCAGGTCCGCCGCCGCCTGAGGGGGCAGGCCGGCGGCCAGGAGCGCCCGGGCGGTGCGCTCCACGTCATAAGCCACTCGCCGGATCTCCAGCCGCACCTCTGCCTCCACCTCCAGCAAGGCGTAGCTGGCCCGGGGATCGCCGTCCTTGGGAAAGCCCACGCTCCCCGGATTGAAGAGCCACTTGCCCGCCACCGGTCGCACCATCGGGATGTGGGTGTGCCCCGCCAGCAACACCTCTTCGCTGATCTCCCCCACTACCGGGGCCAGCTCCTCGTCAGTGAGCCGGGGCCGCAAATACTCCCGCACGTGGCGAGGGCTGCCGTGGGTAAGGAGCAGCCGGCGGCCGTTGACCTCCAAAGAGAGGCGTTGCGGCAGGCTTCGGAGATAGGCCTTGGTCTCCGCGCTCACCTGCTCCCGGGTCCAGTGGTAAATGGCCCGGCCCATCTCCGTGATGGCCGGATTGAGGAACTCCGCCACGGGGTCCGGGACGTCCGCGGCCACTGCCAGATCATAGTTGCCCACCACGCCTGTCAGACCCAGCTCCCGAACGCGGGCCACCACCTCCTCGGGAAAGGGGTTGTAGCCCACCAGGTCCCCCAAGTGATAGACCGCCTCCACCCCCTGAAGCGCAATATCCTCCAGGACCGCCTCCAGGGCGGGGAGATTGCCGTGAATGTCCGAGATGACTGCCAGCTTCATGGCCTCAGGTTGAATGTGGGAAAGAGGGCCAGGGCCGTGGCCCCCCCTGCTCCCTCTCGCAAGCCCTCTTTGCCAACTCCTTGAATTCTATTAATATCGAGGCCTTGATGAAATCACTTTGGCCACGGTCTCAATTTTGCCCCGCACAAAGAGCCTCTGTTGCCGCCTCCCGGCTTTATCCTCCCGGAAGGGCGTAACTCAGGCTGGCGGCGTGCACTGCACCTGATAGCCCGCCTGGGCCAGGGCCGCGCACACCTGCTCGCCATGGGCGGCGCTCCGGGTCTCCAGGTGGAGCTCCACCCGGGTGAGGTCCAGGGGCAGGTCCCGGGCCATGCGGTCGTGGAAGAGGTGCAGGATGTTGGCCTCCTGCTCCCCCACCAGGGTGGCCAGGCGCCCCAGGGAGCCGGGCCGGTCCGGCAGGACCACGGTGAGGGTGAGGAGGCGGCCTTTGAGGAGCAGGGCCCTGACCAGCACCCGCTCCAGGAGCGGAATGTCCATATTGCCGCCGCTCACCACCAAGACCACCCGGCGGCCCAGGTCCCGGCCGGCCAGGGGCCCCAGGAGCGCCGCGGCGGTCACCGCGCCGGCCCCCTCCGCCAGCACCTTCTTGCTTTCCAACAGCAACAGCACCGCCTGGGCGATCTCCCCCTCCCCCACCAACACCACCTCGTCCAGCAGGCGCTGCAGCAGAGGAAAGGTGTGCCCGCCGGTCAGCGGCACCCGGATGCCGTCCGCCAGGGTCTCCCGGGCGGCCACCGGGGTGGGCTCTCCCTGGGCCAGGGCCGCGGCCAAAGACGGCACCTGGGCCGTCTGTACCCCCACCAGCCGCACGGCAGGGCGCCCCTCCTTCAGGGCCACGGCACAGCCCGCCGCCAGCCCGCCGCCTCCCACCGGCAGGAGCACCGTGTCCACCTCCGGGAGGTCCTCCACAATCTCCAGCCCCAGGGTGCCCTGGCCGGCCACCACCTCGGGATCATCGTAGGGGTGGATGAAAATATACCCCTGCTCCGCCAGTTCCCGGGCCCGGGCTAAAGCCTGGGAAAGGTCCCGGCCATGGAGGAGGACCTGAGCGCCGTAGCCCTGGGCGGCCAACTGCTTGGTGAGGGAGGCCCCCTCCGGCATGACGATGACCGCCTCCAGCCCCAGGACCCCGGCGGCAAAAGCCACCGCCTGGCCGTGGTTGCCGGCGGAGGCCGCCACCACCCGGGAGCCCTCCCCCCGTTCTTTGAGAAGCGTCAGGCGGTTTAAGGCCCCCCGGAGCTTGAAGGAGCCGGTGGTCTGGAGGTTTTCCAGCTTGAGATGAACCTCGGCGCCGACCAGCCGGCTCAGGGTGCGGGAGTACACCAGAGGGGTGCGCAGAGCCAGCCCCTTCAGCCGCGTCCGGGCCGCATGGATCTCCGCCAGGGTCATGGCGGGATCGCCTTCGCCCGAGGTCCCGGAGGCATGGCCAGACTTAGGCCCGCTGGGCCTTGCGCCAGCCCGCGGCCTTGACCTCCTTCACATACGCCAGCCATTCTTCCTTCAGGGTCTTCATGTACAGGGGCAGGTTCTCCTTGATGAGAGGCTCCAGACGCCGATGCAGGGCGGCATTCACCTCCAGGTCATGGGGGGTGAAGCCCTGCCAGCTGAGATAGCCCTCATCAAACAGAAACTCCGGGGTGATCTCCGCCCGGATGCCCCGTTGTTTCAGAAGGAACTGGGCCCCTTCCAGATCATATTCCATGATCCAGCCGCAGTCCTCCACCATGGTCTCCGCATCCCAGGTGGCCAGGTGGCGGCATTCGGGGCAGTACAGGGCCACCAGGATCTCCGGGGTGAGGATGTTGTCATAAAAATTGAGGTAGGCCTTCTGGCGGCCGCAGGCGCAGACCCGGCTTTGCTGCAGACACATAAATTACTCCTCTTGCCAAACTGCTCTGTTCTTACTAGTTTTTGGGCAGAATGACAAGAATTCCTCCAGGGGTCCCCCCTTCCGCAGGAGGCCGGAGATGGAAGTGATCAGGGAGGTTCTGACTCGGCTCTCGGGCCGTTTTTCCACGGAACTGGGGATTGAAGTGGCCGCCGGACCTGAGGAGCGGCAGAAATGGTTTCTGGCCGCGGTGCTCTTCGGGGCCCGCATCTCCGGCCAGCTGGCAGCCCGCACCTACCGGGTCTTTGCCGCGGCCGGCGTCCTCACTCCCCAGGCCATCCTGAAGACCGGCTGGGACGGCCTGGTGGCCCTGCTGGACGAAGGCGGCTACGCCCGCTATGACTTCAAGACCGCCACCAAGCTCCTTACCCTGATGGAGAGTCTGGAGCGGGATTACGACAGCGATCTGGACCGGCTGGCGGCCGCCGCCACCGACCCCCGGGATCTGGAGCAGCGCCTCATGGCCCTGGGCAAGGGGGTGGGGCCCGCCACGGTCAACATCTTCTTGCGGGAACTCCGGGACATCTGGCCCCTGGCCCGGCCGCCTTTGAGCCCTCTGGCGCAGTTGGCGGCGGAACATCTGCAACTCCTTCCCCCCGGCCTCGATCCGGAGGCCGCCTTGGCGGCCCTGGAGGAGCGCTGGCAGGCAGCTCCGGTCCCCGGCTTTGTCTTCGCCGACCTGGAGGCGGCGTTGGTGCGCCTGGGCCGGGACTTCTGCCGCAAGGCGCGCCTCACCCGGCCCTGTCCCCTGGCCGAAATCTGCGGCCGGGGTCCGGAAAGTCTGGGTGCAAAGCCCAAGTCTTCCCCCAAGTCTGGGTCTTGAGGCTTCCTCCGGCCGCCTGAGGGAGACCCTGTCCGGACCGCCCCCGCATAACCGGATGGAACCTGCCGCCCCGCCGCATCACGCCGCAGTCCGTCATTTCTGCGCTTTTCCTTCCCGGCAAAGTTTGCCGCCCCGCCGACGGCTGTAAACCTATTCTTATAATAAATACGGCATTTTGCATGTATGGCATTTTTTTTGCTTCTGCGAAGGGCAAAAAGGCGAAGGAGTTGGCGGTGGACATCACCCGTCTGACCCTGGAGGTCGCTTCAGGCCTCAGGGAACCGGAAGAGCACCGGGAGGCCGGGACGCCGGTCCCCCGGCCATCAACCCCAAGGCCCCAGAGCGGCGAGGACCGGGTGGACCTGATCCGGGCCCAGAATCTGGCCTCTTCCTTGCCCCAGGACCTGGACCTCAAAGAGGCACTGCGCCTTCTGGCCCAGGTGACCCGGCAGGTGGAGGCGACGGACCGGCAGGAGCTGCGCCGGCTCTATCATGACGAACCGCTCAGGGACCTCTGCTGCCGCCTCAGCGAGGCTGCCGGCGCCTGAGTCCAACCGCCCCGGGGAGAGAGTCCCGACCGGGTAGGGACTGGGGCAATCCCCCGCCCGGCACTCCTCTCGGCGGCAAACGGCTAAAGGAGAAGGGAGACAGAGCTTTATTGGCATCAGGGATACATTTCTGCCACCTGAACCTATCAGTACGTGGTAGGTAGGTCATCCTGGCTTGGAGCGGAGGTAGCGGCAAGAGCCCATTCTCTCCCTGAAGTGGCTGGAACTCTAAAACCTTGGGGGGGTGGAGGCAGGTAGAAACTCAGGGAAAAATGGTCTTCCGGGGAAATGTGACTGGAGTTATAAAGGGAGAACCGACCAGGGCCCCTCTGCCGTGCAGAGAGAGAACACCCGGCATCCTTCCCTCCCAGGCTTTGTGCTCCGGTCTCCGCTCTGGCGAGATCTGTGTGGCCGGCTTAAGGCAACCGGCAAAGAAAGACCCGGCAAATCCTTTGACGGAAGTGGCTGCCCATGAAAATTGACGATCTGGTGCAACTGGTAACCTCCCTGCCCGCCCAGCCCTCTTCCCGGCGGCCGGAGGAGGATTTTGCGCCTTACCTGGGCGCCGCGGTGCAAAGCCGCGCCCCGGCGGCCGAAACCCCGGGGCCGGTCCCGATCTCCGGCCCGGCCGCGGTCACCCCCCTTGACCCCGACTCTCCCCTCCCCGCTCTGGAAGCAGGCTTACGGCGTCTGGAGGCCTTTGCCCGGGGACTGGCGGACCCCGGAACCACTCTCCGGGACCTGGAGCCCCTGGCCCAGGAACTCTGGCAGGACAGCCATCGCCTCACCCTCTTGGCCCGGTCCGTGCCGCCTACCTCTCCCTTGCGGGCTGTCACCGAGGAAACCGCCGCCCTGGCCTACGTGGAGAGTCTCAAATTCCAGCGGGGCGATTATCTCTGAGCCCGGCAGGGTAGGCCCTGTGATCAAAGGGAAAGCCGGTAAAATCACAGCTGAGGGGGCAGGAGGGAACTTCGGGCCGTTGGCTCCGCACCCCGGAGCACCTTTTAGGTGCTCCACACCCTTCATTGGGCCGCCAGGTGGCTGCCGGCAGGATCACTGATGGTCCCGGGCGGCTGCCGTTAAGCATGGCGCATCGGGTTTCGGCCGGGGAGCGGGTCAGGAGCGCTGGCGGAGGGGACAGGAGCGAAAGTAAGGCCCCAGCGACAACCGGATGGGAAAGCAGCAAAAAGTTGAAGAGGGGGGACGAGGCCTCACCCCACACCCTGAGGCCTCCGCCGAAAGTGAGGGAAGATCTCCGCAGTCTTCTTCAGCTTGTCCCTGGGCTCCCCAGGGACCATGGTGCCCTTTTGAGAGGCCATCCACACCATGGCCCCGGCCTGGCGGCTAGCCGGACCCTCAGAGAAGCCATTGCGGGCCGAAGAAAACTCCTGCTGCCTCAGACCCATGCAGGCGGCTGACTTTCCCCCGACCCTGGATAGCGCGGCGGCCAGGCCGGGGCCGGGAAACCTCAGGCCGGGAGGGAGAGTTTCCGGTGGAGCACCAGACCGTCGTCCTCGAGCCGGCGGATCTCCACCTCCGCTTCCCGGCCGTTCAGGGTGAGCAGGGCATAGGTGGCGGGCTGCCCCCGGTCCACGGGGGCCTTGAGATGCCCGGGGTTGAGCCAGAAGCCGCTCTCCCGCTCCTCCAGGGCCGGCACATGGGTGTGGCCGTAGAGGATGAGGTCCGCCTCCCAGGCCGCCTCCTGGGGGTCCGGATCCCCGGGCCGGTCGTGGCGGTGCCGACTGTCGGTGTGGGTGAGGAAGAGTTTCACCCCGGCCAGCTCCACCAGCCGGCGGTTGGGAATGCGGGCATCGGCATATTCCGGGCAGTAAACCCCCGGCACCCCGATCACCTCAAGACCCCGGGAGGTGAGGAAGGCAAGATCACGATAGTCGTCCCCCAAATGCAGAACCAGGGAGATGCCTTTGCCGTGCAGAAGAGCTGCCAGTCTCTCCATGGCCCGGGTATTGCCGTGACTGTCGCTGATCACCGCTACCCGCATAATCCCTCACCGCCTCCTCAGGGCCGGTCTTAAAAAAATCGGCCCCAAATTGCTGTTTTTGAAGTGCTGATCCCGGAATTTCCCTTGATGTTCCCAAACACTGGCCCCGCAAAAGCGCGGCGAGCGGGAAAAGGCTACCTTGCTCATCAGGGGATCTCCCTTGGTCCCGGGGCAGCGGGTCTATGCCTTGGCGAACCAAGTGAGACGGGCGGGACCACCATTGAACGGCGGGAGTCTATCCCGGGGATGCGCGAGGAGGGCGTACCTTCCCGCTCCTGCTCCCTGCCTTCCTGGGCTCCGGGGCCCTCAGGGATACAGACGGTCCAGCAGCCGGGGGAAGGGAATGGCCTCCCGCACATGCCTGAGGCCACAGAGCCAGGCCACCACCCTTTCCAAGCCCATGCCGAAGCCGGCGTGGGGCACGCTGCCGTAGCGCCTGAGGTCCAGATACCAGGCAAAGGCCTCCTCGGGCAGGTGATGTTCCCGGAGCCGTTGTTTCAGGACCTCCAGGTCCGCCACCCGCTGGGACCCGCCGATGATCTCGCCGTAGCCCTCCGGGGCCAGCATGTCCACACACAAGGCCAGACGGGGGTCGGCGGCATCCGCCTCCATGTAAAAGGCCTTGCAGCTCAAGGGGTAATGGGTGATCATCACCGGCCGGTCAAACATCCGGGAGACCAGAGTCTCCTCATCACCCCCCAGGTCCTCCCCGAAGGGGAGCTCCGACCCGGCCGCCGCCAGCCGGCTGAGCACCTCGGTGTAGCGGAGCCGGGGAAAGGGCTTGGCCACCGCCGCCAGGGGGGCCGGGTCCCGCTCCAGGACTTCCAGCTCCCGGCCTCTCTCCGCCAGCACCCGGCCCACCAGATACACCACCAGGTCTTCGGCCAGCTCCAGAATATCCTCCAAGGTATAAAAGGCGGCCTCCGCCTCCACCATCCAGAACTCCATGAGATGGCGCCGGGTCTTGGACTTCTCCGCCCGGAAGGTGGGCCCGAAGCAATACACCTTTCCCAGGGCCATGGCCGCAGCCTCCAAGTACAGTTGGCCGCTCTGGGAGAGATAGGCGGTGCCCCTGTCCAGATACTGGGTGGCAAAGAGCGTGGTGGTGCCTTCACAGGCGGTGGGGGTGAGGATGGGGGTGTCCACCAGTACAAAGCCCCGCGCATGGAAGAAGTCCCGGCAGGCCCGGGAGACTTCATCCCGGATTCGCAGGATGGCCTGCTGCCGGGGGGAGCGCAGCCACAAGTGGCGGTGGTCCAAAAGAAACCCCACCCCATGCTCCTTGGGCTGGATAGGGAAGGGCTCGGCGATGTGGAGGGGCTTAAGGCCGGTGGCCTCCAGCTCATAGCCGCCCGGAGCCCGGGCGTCGGCCTTCACCCGGCCGGTGATCTCCAGGGAGGACTCCAGGGTGAGGTCGTCAAAGGCGGCAAAATCCGCCTCGGGCATCTGCCCCTTCACCAGCACTGCCTGGGCCAGGCCGGTGCCGTCCCGGAGCACCAGGAAGCGCACTTTGCCGCTGGAGCGCAGGTGATAGACCCAGCCCCGGAGGAGCACTTCCCGGCCCACGTGGGCGGCCAGATCGGCCACGGTGGCCACCGGCAAACCGCTCAGGGATGCCATGGATGCTTTATTGCCTCATTAATGCAGTTGCGATGGCGGCCTGGACCGCCGTATCCCCCTTCCCCTAAGGCACGACGGCCGCAAAGCTGCCGCCCAGGATGCCTGTCCGGGCTGCTGAAGGACAACGCTTTCCGCCATTAGGGAAGGGGCCGGTCCTCCCGGCTCAGGAAGGGGGAAGCACCTTCGCCCCCAGCCATGATGGAGCCTGGGAAGAGCAGGTGAGGAGAGGAAGAGCACGCCGGCCCCCCTCCGATGCCGCCCAGACCTTACAGCATAATCTTGATGTGGGCCTTCTGGCGCAGCGTCTTGAGGTACTCGCCGAAGCGTTTGCCCATTTCCTGGCGTTGCAGGGCCTGGCGGATGCGGGGAGCCATCTCTTCATAGCTGCGGGTCTCGGTGCCAGTCTTGCGGCTCACCAGCTCCACCAACTGGAGGCCCTGAGGGGTTTCCACCACCCCCACTTCCCGGGGCTGCAATTTCCGGAGAAACCCGGCCAGTTGGGGGTTAAGATCATCCTCGGCAATGGCCCCCAGGTCCTGCAAAGGCAGGCCATGGCGCCGGCTCAAGGCCTCCAGATCGACCCCCTGCTTGTGCTCCTTGACGAGTTCCTCGGCCTTTTTCCGGGCCTCCGCCCCGGCGGGCAGGCTCAATATCTTCAGATGGACCCGGGTGCCCTTTTCTTTGGGGACCTCAGTCTCATAGATGCGGCGCACCTCGCTTTCCGTCACCGGCGGCAGATTGGGGCCCAAAACCACGGCCATGAGGCGGTCTTGCAGGATTTGGCCCCGAATCCTCTCCTTCAGTTCGTTCAGGGTCATATGGGCCTTGCCCAAAGCTTCCTGCAGCGCGGCGTCATCTTTGATGCGGTTCTGGCGCTTGAAGTCCTCCAGGGCCGTCTCCAGCTCCTTGTCAGTGACGCTCAAGCCCCGCCGCTTGGCCTCGGCGTTGGCCAGTTTCTGGTCGATGAGGGCCTCCAGAATCTCCCGCTGAAAGGCCTTGTCCTTGGCTTTGGCCTCCATGCCGGGCCGGAAATGCAGGCTTTTGATCATCATCTCCAGCTCGGACTGGCTGATGACCTCATCGTTGACCACCGCCACGATGCGGTCCACCACCTCCGCCGCCGCCCCACCTGCCCAGGCCGCCGCCGCCACAATGAGCGCCCCGCACACGATGCCCCTCAGGGCCGATTTGCCTCTCATGATTTACCCCTCTTTCTCCCCCTTAACAAAATTCTCTACCTCCTTCAAGCAGTTTTGCAGGCGCACCCAGGGCGGGCCCTCCTCCCCCACCTGGAAGTGGAGGCTCTGGTCCGGCGTCAGGCGGAGCCGCCGGGGATGCTGATGCAGGAAGTCCAGGAGCTTTTTCAAATTGAGTCGCTCCGGGGTGGCAAACTGGAGGACCGCCCGGCCGTTGTGGAGCTCCAGCCGCTTCACCCCCAGGCGCCTAAGCTCGCATTTGAGACGCACCGCGGCCAGGAGATTTTCTCCCTCGGGGGGGAGCGGCCCGAAGCGATCCCGGAGCTCGGCGGCGATCTCCTCCACCAGTGCCGGCGTCAGGCGGCCGGAGAGGCGACGGTACAGGGCCAGGCGCTCCTGTTCATCGGGCACGTATTCTTCAGGGAGGTAGGCCGCCACCGGCAGCCGGAGTTCCGGTTCAGGCACCAGCTCCTCGGAGGGCTCGCCTTTGATCTCCCGGATGGCCTGCTCCAAGAGCTCCAGATAGAGTTCATAGCCCACCTCGGCCAGATGCCCGGACTGGGCTTGCCCCAAGAGATTGCCGGCCCCCCGGATCTGCAGGTCGTGCAGGGCGATGCGGTAGCCGCTCCCCAGCTCGGTGAATTCCATCAGGGCCTTGAGGCGCTTCTGGGCCTCGGAGGTGAGCCCGGCCTCATCGGGCACCAGGAGATAGGCATAGGCCTGGGCCTGGCTGCGCCCCACCCGGCCCCGGAGCTGATAAAGTTGCGCCAATCCCAGGGTATGGGCCCGGTTGACGATAATGGTGTTGGCCGCCGGGATGTCCAGGCCCGCCTCGATGATGGCGGTGCACACCAGCACATCCACTTCGCCCCGCCAGAACTTCACCATCACCTGCTCCAGCTGGCGCTCCGGCATCTGGCCGTGGGCCATGGCCACCCGGGCTTCGGGCACCAGCTCCTGCACCAGGCGGGCCCAGCGGGCCAGACTTTGCACCCGGTTGTGCACAAAGAAGACCTGGCCCCGGCGGGCCAGCTCCCGGCGGATGGCCGCCTGGATGACCTCCCGGTCCGGGCGGCACACATAGGTGCGGATGGCCCGGCGGTTCTCCGGCGGCGTGTTGATGAGGCTGAGCTCCCTTAAACCCGAGAGCGACAGCTGCAGGGTCCGGGGGATGGGGGTGGCGGTGAGGGTGAGGACATCCACCGTCTTGCGCCATTCTTTCAGCTTTTCCTTCTGCTTCACCCCGAAGCGCTGCTCCTCGTCGATGATCAGGAGCCCCAGATCCTTGAAGACCACATCCCGGGAGAGCAGCCGGTGGGTGCCGATGATGATGTCCACCTTGCCGGCGGCCAGCTCCGCCAGGATGCGGCGTTGCTCCGCCGGGGGCTTGAAGCGGGAGAGGACCCGGACCACCAGGGGGTAAGGGGCCAGGCGGCGGCTGAAGGTCTCATAGTGCTGCTCCGCCAGGACGGTGGTGGGCACCAGCACCGCCACCTGCCTGCCGTCCATGGCGGCCTTGAAGGCGGCCCTGACCGCCACCTCCGTCTTGCCGTAGCCCACATCGCCACAGATGAGGCGGTCCATGGGCGTGTCCCGCTGCATATCCGCCAGCACGTCCTCAATGGCCTTCAGCTGGTCCGGGGTCTCCTCATAGGGGAAGGTGGCCTCAAACTCCCGGAAGACCTGGTCCGGGGGCGAGAAGGCATGTCCGGGGAGCACCCGCCGGGCGGCATAGAGCTCCACCAGCTCCCGGGCGATCTTCTCCACCGCCTGGCGCACCCGCTTTTTGGTGCGCTCCCAGGATTTGCCCCCCAGGCGGTCCACTTTGGGGGGCACTTCCTCCACGCCCAGGTATTTCTGCAGCAGGTGGAGGCGGTCCACCGGCACAAAGAGGCGGTCGCCTCCCTGATATTCGATCTCCAGATAGTCATTCACCTGGGCGCCGGCGGTGAGCTTCACCAAGCCCCGGTAAATACCGATGCCGTGGTCCAGGTGAACGACAAAGTCCCCTTCCTTCAGATCCGCCAGGCTGGTGAGGTGGGCCGGCGGGGGCGCCTCCTTGCGGCGCCGGCGCTCCGGCGCATAGCCCAGGGCCTCATCTTCGGTGAGGACAATGAGACCTTCCGCGTCCCAGCGGAAGCCCCCGGAGATCTCCCCGGCGGTGAGGAGCACCTGGCGGCCGTTTTCCCAGGTGGGCTGCGGGAGCACCTCCGCCTCCAGGCCCTCCTGGGCCAGCAGCTGGCTGAAACGCCGGGCCCGATGGAGATTGAGGGAGACGATGACCAGATGCGCGCCCTGCTCTTGCCAGCCCTTAAGACGCCGGGCCAAGGCCGGGAGCAGCCGGCCTTCCTCGCCCCCCTCCCGGGCCAGCTCTTTCCCCAGGTCCGTCAGACGCCCGGTGCGGAATTCAAAGGTGTTGTCCTCCGCTGGAGCCCCCAGGGGGAGAAATTCCACCAGGAGGCGCAGGAAAGGGGCGGCCCGGGACAAGGCCGGGGCGGGGTCCAGCCAGCCCTCGGGCTCCGGCGGGGGGGATGTGGCCAGGTTCTCTTCCTCCCGGGCCAGATTGAGGGGGTCCCAGAGCACCACCACAGTGTCAGGGGGGAGATAGTCCCACAGGGTCTCGGGCTCGGGGTAGAACTCCGCCAGGTGGCGTTCGAGGCCCGGGAAGGAAACGCCCTCCTGGAGATGCTGCCACATCCGGGGGTCCCGGCGGCGGCTGCGCCCGGCCAGGGCCCGCTCCCGCACCGCTGAGGTGAGGACCACCTCCCGGGCCGGCAGCAACACCAGCTCCTCCAGGGAAGCCCCCAGGGAGCGCTGGGTGGCCGGATCAAAGAAGCGGATGGACTCCAGCTCGTCGCCGAAGAACTCCAGGCGCACCGGCTTCTCATACAAGGGGGGGTAAAGGTCGATGATGCCGCCCCGGACGCTGACCTCGCCGGGCTCCTCCACCACCGGCCGGCGCTCATAGCCCGCGGCCATGAGGTGCGCCAGAAACTCCGGCCGCCGCACCTCCTCGCCCACCACCAGATAGAGCATGGCCTCCCGGAGGGCCTCCCGGGGAAGCAGACGCTCCCGCAGGGCCAACAGAGGGGCGGTGACCAGGACCGGCTCCCGGCTGGCGAGAAGCTGCCAGGCCGCTCCCACCCGGGCGGCGCTCACCCCGGCGTCGCCGCTGAGCTCCTGAAAGGGCAGGAGTTCATGGGCCGGAAAAGACAGGAGGCGGGGCCACAGCTCTCCGGGTGCCAGGGGCAGGTCACTGAAAAAGAAGGCCAGATCCCGCTGCAGAGTCTCCTGGGTGGCCTCATCCGGGGTGAGGACCAGGAAGGGCCGCCGGCTGGCGAAAAAGAGCCGGCTCAGCATGTAGGCCCCGGCCGCCGGGGTGAGGCCCCGCAGGCGCACCTCTCCCTGGCCGCGGGCTATGGCCGCCGCCACCTCCTGCCAGCGGGCACCCAGGGGAAAGAGCTCGTCCATCAGATACCGGCCAGACCCGCACGCGCCCTTAGGGCCAGGGGAGCCTCTCCCCAGGCCCTGCGGGCAGCCCGGTGGGGCAAGACCGTCTTTCACTTCATTATCGCCAAGGAGAGGGATTTTTCCAAGGCCGGCAACGGCGCCCGCCAGGAAGGCAAGAATTGCCGCCCGGGGAGAGGCTTATCGGGGGACTTGGTTTATATCCTATGTAATTTCAAGCACTTAATCTATGGCATCCCCTTTGCTATCACCACCGGCGAGAACGGGGCGGAAAGGAACTGGCCATGCACTTCGGCTATGACATGGCGGCCTACATGGGGGTCAGGGCCGAACGGCTTTTGGGAGTGGTGAGCCACAACCTGGCCAATACCGCTACCCCCGGCTTCAAGCGGGAGCTTCTGAACCTCTGGCGGCTGCCGCCGGAGCCCGGCAAGGCTGCGGGGTTTGTGGATGTGGCCGGCCGGGATTTCAGCCAGGGGCCCCTCATGGTCACGGAAAACGACACCGACCTGGCCATCGAGGGCCCCGGGTTCTTCAAGGTGGAGACCCCCCAGGGCATCCGCTACACCCGGGACGGCGCCTTTCGCCTCAACGAGCAATGGCAGCTCGTCACTCGGGAAGGCTACCTGGTCCTGGGCAAAGGCGGCCCCATCACCTTGAACGCCCTGGACCAGCAGTTCGGCATCGACGAAGAGGGGGGCATCCACCTGGACCGGTCCCTCTCCGACCAGCTCCTGGTGGTGGACTTCGAAAATCCCCAGGCCCTCAGGCCCCTGGGCCAGACCTACTTCGTCTCAGCCCCCGACGCGGGCGAGGAGCGGGAGGCCACCGGTTCCCGGGTGCTCCAGGGGATGCTGGAGGCCAGCAACATCGACCCGGTGATTGAATCCGTGAACCTCATCACCATCCAGCGCAGCTTCGAAGCCTATCTCAAGCTCCTGGACACCTACACCGACAGCGACCGCAAGGTCCTGGAGCTGGCCCAGGTGTAGGCCAGGAGGACCGGAAGAGGCGGAGAAAAAAAGCGGGGAGAGAGGGGACGGGGTCCCTGAGGGCTGAAGCCGGTCTGGAATTGCCCGCCGACCAAGAACCCGTTAAGGAGCAGACCATGTTTCGCGGCATGTTCTCCGCGGCCACCGGCATGGGGGCCCAGCAACTTCGGCTGGACATCATCGCCAACAACCTGGCCAACGTCAACACCACCGGCTTCAAGAAGAGCCGGGGCGACTTTGAGGACCTGGTGTATCAGACCCTGCGCCAGGCCGGGGGCGAGCGGCCTTCCGGCGGTCAGGTGCCCACGGGCATGCAGGTGGGGCTGGGGGTGCGGCCGGTGGGCATCTCCAAGATCTTCTCCCAGGGCGATTATGTCCACACCGAAAACGAGCTGGATCTGGCCATCGAGGGCAAGGGCTTCTTCAAGATCCTGTCCAACGGGGTGGAGTATTACACCCGGGCGGGCAACTTCAAGATGGACAAGGACGGTTTCCTCACCACCCCGGCGGGAGACCGGCTGCAGCCGGAGTTCACCATCCCGCCCCAAACCGTCTACACCACTATTGACAACACCGGCAAGATCACCTGCTTCGGGCCGGACGGCAAGGCTCTGGCCAGCGGCCAGATCAGCCTCTACACCTTCCCCAACCAGGCGGGCCTCCTCAATGTGGGGCGCAATCTCTTCCAGGTCACCGAGGCCTCCGGGGAGCCCACCGAGGGCCGTCCGGGGGTGGACGGCGTGGGCACCATCGCCCAGGGGTACCTGGAGGTCTCCAACGTCAACGTGGTGGAGGAGATGGTCAACATGATCATCGCCCAGCGGGCCTATGAGCTGAACTCCAAGGCCATTCAGACGGCGGACGCCATGATGGAGCGGGCCTACCACCTGAAGACCTGAGGGGAGTGAACCATGAGATTGGGATGGGGATTGCTTTTCGGGGTCATGGTCTGGGCAGGGCTGGCCCAGGCGGCTGACCCGGGAGCGGTAAAATTCCGGGCGGAGGCGGAGGTGGCAGGAGAACACATCACCCTGGGACACTTGGCGGACCTCCCCCCCGAGCTGGCCGGGAGCGTCGGCCAGGCCCCCATATGGAGCGCCCCGCCACCGGGCCAGAGCTATACCCTCACCGGGGAGTTTCTGCGCTACCGCCTCACCCAGATGGGTCTGGCGGAGCTGGCCGCCGCCGGGCTTCCGCCCGCCATCACGGTCCGGCAGACCGGCAGAATCCTGCCGCCCGAGGAGGTGGCCAAGGCCATCCAGCGCTACCTGAAAGAACACAGCCCCTACCCGGAAAAGAACCTGCGCCTGACGGTCTATCCCCTGGAGGAGGCGGTGCTGCTCCCCGAGGGGGCATACAGCCTGGAGGTGGTACCGCCCAAAAACGGCCGCCTCTTGGGGGAGCTGACCCTGGAGCTGGCCCTCGTCCAGGAGGGGCGGCCCCTGAAGCGCTTCAAGGCCGCCGGCCGGGTGAGCCTGGAGATGGAGGTGGTCTGCGCCAACCGGCCGCTCATGCCTCCCCAGGTCCTCAGCGCCGGGGACGTCTCCCTGCTGCGGCGGGAGGTCACCACCCTCACGCCCCAGGACCTTTTCACCCACCCGGACCAGGTGGTGGGCCGGACTCTGGCCCGGCCCCTGGGTCCCCGGGAAATCGTCACCCCGCGCCACTTAAGCCAGCAGCCCCTCATCCAAAAAGGGGAGGAGGTGACGGTCCTCCTGATGGACGGTGGCCTGGAGATCCGCACCAAGGGGGTGGCCCAGGAGCCGGGCTTCCCGGGCAAGGCCATCCGCCTCCTCAACCCCAAAAGCAAAAAGGAATTTCAGGCCCAGGTGGTGGACCACAAAACCGTGAGGGTCATCCTATGAGAGGGGAAAAATTTCTCGGTGTCGCCCTCCTGATCATCTCGCTGGGCATGGCCGGCGGGTGCGAGGCCGTCCGCCCTGCGGCCCGGTTGCCCGAGGCGCCCCTGGTGGCCACGCCGCTCCCCCCCCTGCCGCCGCCTGAAGAAGGCTCCCTGTGGCAGGACCGGCAGCCCCACGGGCTCATCGCCGACCGGCGGGCCCAGCAGGTGGGGGATCTCATCACCATCAGCATCACCGAGGCGGCCAAGGCCAGCGAGATCGCCAATACCGAGACCTCCAAGACTGCGGGGGTGAAGACCACCATCGGCTCCCTCTTCGGGCTGAGCTTCCCCATGAAGGCCTTCACCAACAAGGAGGTCAACGTGGACTCGGCTCTCGAGGGCACCGTGGGCAACACCTCCAAAGGGGAAGGCAAGACGGAGCGCCAGAGCACCTTCACCACCTTCCTCACCGCCCGGGTCATCCAGGTGCTCCCCAACCAGAACCTGGTGGTCCAGGGGCGGCGGCATCTCAGGGTCAACAACGAAACCGAGGTGGTGACGCTCACCGGCATCGTCCGGCCCGCGGACATCGACCGCAACAACACTGTGCCCTCCACCAAGCTGGCGGAGGCCCGCCTGGAGATCTCCGGCGTGGGAGTGGTCTCCGACAAGCAGCGCCAGGGCTGGCTCACCCGCATCCTGGACCATCTCTGGCCCTTGTAAGGCCGGACGGGCGAGGGGCCGAGACGGCCGGGGGAGCGGGTGGGAGGCAGGGAATAATGGGGGATGATCAGGCCCACGAGGAGCTGAAGGGCACGGCATAGGTGGTGGAAAGCGATTATGAAGACGTCGTTGCGTTTGCGGAGAAGGTCAGGGGCGGGATGGGCGGGTCCCCGGCGTCTTCTGTGGCTCGCCGTGGTGCTGGGGAGTCTCCTGGCCGCGCCGGGGCTGGCCGGCTCTCCGGCCTGGGCCATCCGCCTCAAGGACATCGCCTCCTTCAAAGGGGTGCGTCCCAATCAGCTGGTGGGAAACGGCCTGGTGGTGGGCTTAAACGGCACCGGCGACGGCACCAACGTGGATTTCAACACCCAGGAACTGGCCAATTTCTTAAGCCAGCTGGGGGTGCAGGCTTCCAGGGACAAGCTCAAGGTGAAAAACATCGCCGCGGTGGTGGTCACCGCCACCCTCCCCCCCTTCGCCCGGGTGGGCTCCCGCATTGACGTGCTGGTCTCCTCCATCGGCGATGCCAAAAGCCTCCAGGGCGGCACGCTGCTGCTCACGCCCCTGAAAGGCGTGGACGGCCAGGTCTATGCCCTGGCCCAGGGGCCGGTGACCGTGGGGGGCTTCACCGCCGGCGGCCAGGCCGGGGGCGGGGTCACCAAGAACCACCCCACCGCCGGGCGCATCGCCAACGGCGCCACCGTGGAGCGGGAGATCCCCCTGGATTTGCTGGGCAAGGATGAATTCACCCTCACCCTGCACGAGGCGGATTTCACCACCTCCCAGCGGGCGGTGCAGGCCATCAACCGGCATCTCAAGGGTAACTACGCCCACTCCCGGGACGGCGCCACCATCGTCATCAAGCTGCCCCCGGGCTACAAGGACCGGGTGGTGCCCCTGTTGGCCGCCCTGGAGAACCTGGAGGTCACCCCGGACGCGCCCGCCAAGGTGGTCATTGACGAACGCAACGGCACCGTGGTCATGGGGGCCATGGTGCGCCTCTCCACCGTGGCCATCGCCCACGGCAATCTGGTGGTGCAGATCAAGGAGAGTCCCCGGGTCTCCCAGCCCCTGCCCTTCTCCCAGGGCCAGACCGTGGTCACCCCGGAGAGCACGGTGAGTGTCAAGGAAGGGGAAAACCGCCTCATGGTCCTCCCCGAGGGGGTGAGCATCGGCCAGGTGGTGCAGGCCTTGAACGCCATCGGCGTCACCCCCCGGGACCTCATCGCCATTCTCCAGGCCATCAAGGCCGCCGGGGCGCTCCAGGCGGAGCTGGAGATCATCTAAAACTCTGGGGGGCTGGAAGGGAAAGCCGGCCAAGTATTCCGGCAAGTCGAGAGGCGGAACGCGGCTGGGTATCAGAAACTGAGCGGGGAATCCCGGGGAGGCAGGCAAGGCGGTGATGATGGGGATATCCGGAAATCCAATGCCGACAAAAGGCGGGCAGGAAGTCTCTCTCCCCAGCGCCGGCGGGCCCGGCCGGGACCGCCAGGTGAGGGAGGCTCACAAGGGCCTGGCCCAGGCCTGCCAGGAGGTGGAGGAGCTTTTCCTCACCCAGCTTCTGGGGGCCTTGCGGCGCACCCTCCTTAATGGCCTCAAAAAGTCCGACACCCAGAGGGAAAAATACCAGGCCCTGGCGGATCAGGAGGTGGCCAAGGCCCTGGCCGCTTCCGGCGGCTTGGGGCTTGGGCGCCTGTTGTATCAGCATCTGGCGGGGGAGAGGCTCTCCCGCCCGGAAAGGGAAAGCCATGGAGAGCGGGAATCTGAATCACCCCGAGACTCCCGAGGAACTGGCCCGGCAGCTGTTGACCTGTCTGAAGCGTGAGGAGGAGGCTCTGCGCACCGCGGAGGAGGCGGAAATCCTGGCGGTGGCCCGGGACAAGGACGACCTCCTGGCCCGACTGTCGGCTTGGCAAGCCCGCTCGGAAGGGGCACTTCAGGGGGAAGGGTCCGTGGCCCAGGCCATTCCTGAGGGCCTCCGGCGTCGGCTGGCGGCCCAGGCGGCCCGCAACCGGGCCCTCCTCCAGGCGGCCCTGGAGGCCATCCAGGATTTCCTGCATCTCCTGATGCCCTCAGGGCCCGGAACCTACGAAGCGGAGGGCCGCCTGAGGCCGGGTGCAGGCGGCAGCCTGGTGCACCGCCAGGTCTAACACCGACACTTGGGCGCCAGGCAGAGAGGGGATTAAAGGATAGCGCGACACCGCGCCGTTACGGCCGCAATCCGGGCACGAGGGCAATAGCCGCCCCCCGTTGGGCCAAGCTCCCCTGCGGCCGGGAAAAGGGCATCAGAGGAGGAGGCCACCCAGCCAGGTGGCGGAAATGCCCTTTCTTTTAAAAGAAAGAGAAGGAGAAGCCGGGCGTCAGGAAGGCTCCCTGGTCTGAGGGGTAGCCTCACTCGGATACCGGCCCTGAAAAGGGGCCCGCAGGCAGCTTTCGGTTTCCTGAACCCTCAATGTGCTAAAGAGGATGCACTCATGTCCGGCATCACCGCCATCCTGGACATCGCCATGCGAGCCCTGGCCGCCGAGCAGCTCGGGGTGGAGGTCACCAGCCATAATGTGGCCAACGTCAACACCCCCGGCTACTCCCGGCAGAAGGTGAACTATGTCACCGCCTATCCGGTGCCCTCCCCCTGGGGGCCCCTGGGAAACGGCGTCAAAGTGCAAGGAATCGAACGGGCCTTCGACCCCTTCATCGCCGCCCGCCTGGATCAGCAAAGCGCCACTTTAAGCCAATACCGCACCCTGGCGGCCCAGCTGGAGCAGGTGGCCGGCCTCTTCAATGAAACCCAGGCCGGCGGTTTGACCGAGCATCTGTCTGCCTTTTTCGCCGCCTGGCACGACTTGGCGGACCATCCCGTGGGGGCCGGGGAGCGCCAGGCCCTATTCCAGGAGGCCTTGAGCCTCACCGAGGCCTTTGCTTACCGCGCCGATCAGCTGGTGGCGGCCCGCACCTCCCTCACCCAGCAATTGGCTCCCGTCATCGAGGAAATCAACGCCCATGCCCGGCGCATCGCCGAGCTCAACCGGGAGATCCAGATCTCCGAGGCCAACGGGCAGCAGGCCAATGATCTCCGGGACCAGCGGCAGCGGGAAATCAGCGCCCTGGCGGAGCTTGTGGGCATCCGCACCTTCACCACCACCGATGGCATGGTGAACGTCACCTTGGCCAATGGCGTCACCCTCACCCAGGGAGTGCAGGCCTGGAGCCTGGCCTTCGAGATCACCCCGGCGGACACCGTGGCGATCTTGTGGCAGGGCCCCGGGGGCCTCACCCAGGACCTCACCGCAGGCCTGAGCGGCGGCCGCCTCACCGCCCTCTTTGCCATGCGGGATCAGCTCATTCCCCGGTATCAAAACGACCTGGATGAACTGGCCCGGGAGCTCATCTTCGCCGTGAATGAGCTTCACAGCCAGGGCACCGGCCTCACCCTGGCCGCCTCTCAGAGCGGCATCTATGCGGTGACCGACCCCGCCCTGCCCCTCAACGCCGCCGGCCTGCCCTTCGGCGAGCGCCTCACCGCCGGCAGCGTGACCTTGGTGGTGGAGCGGGCAGGCCAGCCCGTGGCCCAGACCACCCTGGCCTTTGACCCGGCCATGTCCTTGAATGATCTCATCACCGCCATCAACACCGATGCGGCGCTGGCGGGGCTTATCACCGCCAGCGAGGCGGACGGCCGCCTGGTGCTCACCGCCGCAGTCCCCGGGGATACCCTGGGGTTTGGCGAGGACACCGCTCATCTCTGGGCAAGCTTGGGTCTTAATACCTTCTTCACCGGGGACAAAGCCTATACTTTCGGGGTCAATCCGTGGGTGCTGGCGGATGCCGGGGCCATTGCCAGCGGCCGCCTCAACCCCGACGGCACCCGGGCCCCCGGGGACAACCGCACCGCCCTGGCCCTGGCGGATCTGGAGACGGCCCCGGCCGGTCCCGATGGCCTCACCTTTGCCGCCGCCTACGAGCGCCTGGTGAGCTCCCTGGGCCTGGAGGGCGAAAGCGCCAGGAATCAAGCCGACTTTTTCCAGGCGGTGGTGGACCAGCTCACCCGCATGCGGGATGCGGTCTCCGGGGTATCCCTGGATGAGGAGCTGGCCAACCTCATCAAATTCCAGCGGGCCTATCAGGCCGCGGCCCGCCTCATCACCATCGCCGACGAGCTCTACGAAACCCTCCTGGGCATCAAACGATAGGGGGGCATCCGCCATGCGCGTCTCCATGCCCACGATTTTCAATGGCATCCAAAGCCATCTGGCCTCTTTGGCAGAGGAATTGCAAAGGATTAATGCAAGCCTCGCCTCGGGCCGCAAGTATCAGAGCATCACTGACAACCCGGTGGAGGTGGGGGCCATCCTGGGACTGGGGACCGAGTCCGGCCAGGTGATGCAGTATCAACGGAATCTGGCCACCGCCCAGGACTGGCTCAGGATCACGGAGACGACCCTGCAGAATATCAACGACCTGGTGCGGCGGGCCATGACCCTGGCCAACCAGATGGCCACCGGGACCTATACCGCCGCCCAGCGAGCCGCCGCCGCCCGGGAGGTCCAAGGGCTGCTGGAGGAGGTGATGCAGGTGGGCAATACCCGGTGGAACGGCCAACACATTCTTTCGGGTTATCGGGTGCACACCGCCCCCTTTGCCCCCGGGGATTGGGAGGTCCAGACTCCCATCTACCACCTCACCCCCGGCTCCGGCGGCAGCGTCACTGCCGGCGGCGCCTATACCGGCACCGAACCTGTGAGTTATGTGGTGGAAATCGTGGCGGGCGGCCCCGTGGGAGTGGCCACCTACCGGGTGTCCACGGATGGCGGCCAGACCTGGTCGGGAGAGCAGATCACGGGGGCGGCAGTTCCCTTGGGGGCGGAAGGGGTGACGGCGGATTTTTTTGGCACCTGGCAGGCGGGAGATCGCTTCAGTATCTCCGTGCGGCAGCCGATAGAGTATCAGGGGGACGACCATCCCCTGGAACTGGGCATCGGCCGCCAGAGCCGGCTCCAGGTGAATGAAGTGGGAAGGACTGCGGTGGGAGGGGATGGGGGTCCCCTGGATGTTTTTCGCATCCTGGGCCGCTTACAAAACGGCTTGCAGGCCAATGATCTGACGGAGATCGGGGCGTCTTTGGAAGAGCTGCGCACCTACCAGAACCACCTGGACAGCCGCCTGGCTGGCCTGGGGGCCGGACTCAACCGGGTGGAGGTGAAAAACCGGGTTTATGACAGCGTTCTGAGTCGGTTGACCAGCAGCCTGAGCGCCAAAGGGGATACGGATGTGGTGGCCGCGGTGAATGCCCTGAAGGCCGCGGAAACCGCCTACCAGGCGGCTTTGCTGTCCGCCACCAAGGTGATGAACCTCAGCCTGTTGGAATATATGTAGTCAAAACCGAAGCAAGGAAACCGAGCACCCCCGGGGAGGTGGCGGGCCACCCTTCAGGGGGGGCCTAAAGGCCATCGGTAACCAGGAAGGTGACCGTGCTGATTCTGACCCGCAAAGCCGGAGAAGGCCTGTACATCGGTGATCACATCCGCATCACCGTGGTGGAAATCCGGGGCAAGCAGATCCGCCTCGGTATCGAAGCGCCGGAACAAGTGGTCGTCCTCAGGGAAGAGATCTATCACCGCATCCGGGAACAGAACCTCCGGGCTGCGGGAGTGGCGCCCCTGGACGTCAAAGAGATCGCCCAGCTGTGGAGGCAGGAAAAGGACCATGAGTCCCAACCCCCAAACCCAACCACCTGAGCCGCCCCCGGTTACGGTGGAGACCCGCAACTTCGGCCCCCTGGTGGTGCAGCCGGAGCAGATTCTGGAATTCCGCCCGGGGCTTCTGGGCTTTGCGGATCATACCCGCTATGTCCTCATCGAACGCCCCCAGGATGCGCCTTTTCTCTGGTTGCAATCCGTGGAGCGGCCGGATCTGGCCTTTGTGGTGGTGGACCCGGTCCTTTTCTTTCCCCACTATCAGCCCGCCCGGCGGTCTCAGGTCCTCAAGGAAGTGGAAGCCCAGAGCCCCGACGAGGTGAAAGTCCTGGTGATTGTCACCATTCCCCCCGGACGGCCCCAGGAGATGACCGTCAATCTCATGGGGCCCCTGGTCATCAACCTCCGGACCCGCCGCGGCCGCCAAGTGGTGCTGGAGGACCAACGCTTGTCCCACCGCCAGCCGCTGCTGCCGGCATCCGAAACCTGAGGATCCGAAAATGAGTGGTTACTGAGTCAAAGGCGGTGGCCACAGCTATCAGCGCCTGGCCTCCCCCCTGAGGATTCCGGGAGGGGAAGGAGGATCCGGGCCAGGTCATCGCATCTTGCCTTATGGGAAGAAATACATAGCTTAAGCAGGTTTGCCGGCTGGGGAAGCAGGGACTTCAGAATTTCCCCTTTCCCGCCCAGGAGGCTGGGTGATGGACGGTCTCGTTTCTCCGGGTTTTGGCACTTGAGGCCACCGGCCCTGCGCCTGGGGCTGGGCCTTCACGGCTCACTGGGGAGGAATGCCACAGGGTGTTTGGCAACGCGGGCTCTGGCCAGCGCTTCGCCCTCCCAGGAAGAGAGCCCTGTCTTCTCTGCTTTTTTAGGGCTCCTCAGGACTTCCCCTATCTTCATGACAAGGAGGCGTCCTCTCCAAAGCGGCTCATGACCCCGTAGCCCATCTCCCCCGCAGGTTTTTGCCGCCTTTCTCCCATTTTTGGGGCTGTCACAGCAAAATATTGAGTTGACTTTCCCCGGCGGCTCATTATACTTAGGGACAGTGATAACTGCGGCTTTTTCTGTTATCTCCATAGGGGGGGAAAGCCGGGGACCAACTCACCAAAAGGAGGAAGGGTATGCGGTCGAAAATGCTGGTAGCTGTGATCCTGGCAGTGGTGGCGGCGATGTTCCTCGCCTCCGGCGCCATGGCCCAGAAACTGCTGTGCGTCTCCAAACAGGAACTTAAAGGCGAAGAAACGGTGGCCTCCTGCCTGGCCAAAGGTGAGCGTTTCGCCATCGTGGACCAGTTCGGCATCGTGCGCATCCTGACCCCGGAAGAGGTGGAACTGACCAAGGCCTTCAACCCCAAGGCGTTTCAGATGCGGGCTTTCGGCCTCAAGTATGAAAAGATTGCGCCGAAGATCGCCCCTCTGCCGGTGGCTCCCGAGCAGCAGTAGGCCATCTCTCCTGTCAGGGGCCCGGCTGGCCCGAGACCAAATGACCTGAAACCAAGCGCCCTCTACGCCCATGGCAGGAGGGCGCTTTTCTTTGGGCACCCACAGTTCCCGTCACATCCTTGCAGGGCACAGGAGGCCCGGGGATGAACATGCTGGAAATCGAAGACCTCTGGGTTCATATTGACGGCCGGGAAGTCCTCCGGGGCATCAATCTGAAAATCCCCGTGGGCGAGACCCATATCCTGTTCGGCAAAAACGGCTCCGGCAAGACCTCCCTGCTCATGACCATCATGGGCTTCAGCCGCTACCAGGTGGTGCAGGGGCGCATCCTGCTCAACGGAGAGGACATCACTCATTTGCCCCCCTTCGAGCGGGCCCGCCGGGGGGTGGGCATGGCCTTCCAGCGTCCCCCCACCATCCGGGGCCTCAAGACCCTGGACCTATTGAGAGCCTGCGCCGGCGGCGGCCAGGAGGTCCTGGCCCTGGCCCAGCGCTACGACTTTCTGCCCTTCCTGGACCGGGAGGTGAATTACGGCTTTTCCGGCGGCGAGCTCAAGCGCTCAGAGCTCATGCAGCTCTTGGCCCAGGACCCTTCCCTGGTTCTCCTGGATGAGCCGGAATCCGGGGTGGACCTGGAAAATCTTCAGGTGGTGGGGGAGATCATCACCCAGCTCCTGCAAAAAGGCCGGCGTCGTTCACACCGGGAGAAATCCGGCCTCATCATCACCCACACCGGCTTCATCCTCAACTATGTCAATGCGGATGTGGGTTACATCATGCTGGAGGGCCGGGTCCTGTGCGCCGGCAACCCCCGGGAGCTCCTGGAGGACATCAAGAAATTCGGCTACGAGGAGTGCATCCGATGTCGGAGGTGAAAGCCAAGGCCAAGGAAAGCCTCAGCAAAAAAGCGCCCCTGGGGCCGGACCTCAACCTGGAGGATTTTGTCCGGGAAGGCGGCGCCTGGAGCTACGACCCCGACTACAGCCGCTTCACCCCGGAGGAACGGGGGCACCTGCTTAAAGCCGGCATCGAGCTCACCGATGTGGAGCATGCCGGCACCTTCCTCCAGGCCGATACCGCGGTGGTGCATTGCCAGGCCAACCGGCCGGGGGTGGAGCTCATGCCCCTCTCCCGGGCACGGGAGCAGTATGACTGGCTGCAGGACCTCCTTTGGACCCTGGTGCCCGTGGACGCCGACAAATACACGGCCTATGCCGAGCTCTCCCCCGGCAACGGCTACTTCATCCGGGCCCTCCCCGGCGTGAAGGTGCCCGAGCCGGTGGAGGCCTGCCTGTATCTGCGCACCGACCGCTTCGCCCAGCCGGTGCACAACGTGGTCATCGTGGAGCCTGGGGCCCGGCTGCACATCATCACCGGCTGCACCACCCACCCCCAGGTGCGCTCCGGCCTGCATGTGGGCGTCTCCGAGTTTTTTGTAAGGGAAGGCGGCCACCTGACCTTTACCATGGTGCACAACTGGGCTGAGGAGGTGCACGTGCGGCCCCGCACCGCGGTGCACGTGGAGGCCGGCGGCACTTACATCTCCCACTACATCATGCTGCGGCCGGTCAAAACCGTGCAGACCTACCCCACCGTCACCCTGGCGGGGGAGGGAGCGGTGGCCAGCCTCAATTCCGTCATCATCGCCCACCCCGGTTCCGAGATCGACATCGGCGGCCGGGTGCTGCTGAAGGCTCCCGGCACCCGGGCCGAGGTCATCGCCCGCACCCTCACCACCGGCGGCACCTGCATCAGCCGGGGGCACCTGGTGGGGGAGGTGCCGGAGGTCAAGGCCCACCTGGAATGCCGCGGCCTCATCCTCGCCCCCAAAGGCATCATTTATGCCATCCCCGAACTGGAGGGCCGGGCCGCCGGGGTGGACATGTCCCACGAAGCCGCGGTGGGCCGCATCGCCCAGGAGGAGGTGGAATACCTCATGGCCCGGGGTCTGGATGAGGACCAGGCGGTCTCCACCATCGTCCGGGGCTTCCTCTCCGTGCAGATCGAGGGCCTCCCTCCCGCTTTGGTGGCCGAGCTGGAGCAGGCGGTACAGGAGTCCGGCAAGGGCTTGTGACCCCGCCAGACGCTGACCCGGGGGGAAGCGTGGACGGCCGAGAACATCCCCGGGCCCGGAGGCATGGATTTTTCCAGAAGGTTGGCTCCCCATGGCCAAGCGCTCCCCCCGGCGATAAAGGCCCACGGCTTAAATGCGGCTTTGCCCCCTTTTTGAGCTGCCCCCTGGAGATCTCCTTTCAAATCCTTCCCTCGCTCATCCAACTCAACCCTCGCCCTTTCCCAACTTCAGGGCCGCAAGGAGTTCTCCCTCCAGCTTGGGTGGTGTCCGTCTCTGGTCTGAAAAGTCCCAGCACCTGGAGCTGAGTCCGTGGAATTATTGGGCGGTAGCAGAAGGACCAAAGTTCCTGCAACACCAAAGGGTCCGGGGTGGGGACTTTAATTCGTCCCATGCAAAAAAATTATTCTCTCAGTGAGGGGTCTCTGATAATATTCCTCTTTAAGAAAAATTTTCGGATATGCGGGTCAATCCACCACCTCTCAAGATCATCTGGTCAGTGATGGACGGCTTGATTTCTCCCTGGGTGGGGAAAAGATTATTTGGAGAAGGACCGGGGGGCCGGGGGACTTTGAGCATCCCTCCCCACCCCTTAAAGGAGGGGGATCGGGGGGAGGTTTGGGAAGAGAGACCTCCGCCTCCTGGTCTCCTCCCCCCGCAGCCGGCGGCAATAGCCTTAATTGGCCGATAGATCTTGATATGCCCCGCCTCCAACGCCGGCTCATTTCTCTCGCACCCACGATTCTCTCTTTTCCCCATCTTGATGCGGTGTTCGCCCTGCCTTTCACCGGGGTGGTGGATCTCCGGCGGTTCCCATCCCTGGGCTTGGGCTCTCATTTTGGGCCAAGACTGCTCTACCGCTATGTGGTCATGGTGGGTTTTACCCTGCTGTCCTTCCTGGTCCTGTTGGTCAATTTGGGGAAGGCCACGCAGTTTTCAGGCCGGGGGTCGGTGGGTGAAGCCAAGCCAGCCTCAGGATTGCGGCGCGGCTGTCAGGTGCTGGAGTTCTTTTGCTGACGGTCGCTGAGATTTTGTTGCGTCCCCTCGCTCTTCGTGGCGGTCTTCGTCATCTTCTCCCTTTTCCAGCCTTGGCAAAACGCCCTGCTTTACGTGTTCGCTCCCGCCGCAGGCCTGGTTACCTTCCCGGAAGATGTTTTCAAGGCTCAACGATTCTACCTTAGCGACACGAAAGGCTTATCCATGCTCACCACCAGAGATTCCCGGCGGAGGTTTTTCCAGCAGCTTACCTTGGTCGGGCTCAGTCTTTCCCTCCTTTTCGTTGGGGCGTGTGGCTCCAAAGAATCAGCCCCATCCCCCGGGGCCCTCCGGTCGCCGGCGGTGGTGGTGACGGAGGTAGTCCCGCAAACTGTGCCCATCAGCCGGGAGTTCGTGGCCCGCACCGAAGCCCGGGAGACCGTGGAGATCCGGTCCCAGGTGGAGGGTTTCCTGGAGAAGGTCTTTTTCAAAGAGGGCAGTAAGGTCCAGGCCGGGCAGTTGATTTTCCTCATCGACCAAAGGCCTTATAAGGCGGCGTTGCTGGACGCCAAAGGACAGCTGGCCCAGGCCAAAGCCGCCTACGGCAAGGCCAACAAAGACATCGAGCGCCTGAAACCCCTGGTGGCCGCCAACGCCGCCCCCCGCCAGGACCTGGACAAGGCTGAATCCGAGGCCGAGTTCAGCCGGGCCGCCATTGAACGGGGCAAAGCGGCGGTGGCCCGGGCCGAGCTGGATTTGAAATTCACCGAGATCCGGGCCCCCCTGACCGGGGTCATCGGCAAGGAGGAAGTGGCGGTGGGGAACTTGGTCATGAGGAACCAGACCCTGCTGACCACCATCTCCTCCTGGGACCCCATGCGGGTGGGTTTCAGCCTCAGCGAGAAAGACTATCTGCTTCTGGCCGAGAGGCTGCCGCACCTCCGGGCCCAATCCGAACGGGACCGGGGCACCCCCTTCGAACTGCTCCTGGCCGACGGCTCCCTCTATCCCCACCGGGGCCGGCTCAGCTTCGTGGACCGGGCCCTGGACCTGACCACCGGCACCCTGAGGATCTATGTGACCTTCCCAATCCCGACAATGTCCTCAAGCCGGGCCTGTTCGGCCGGGTGCGTCTGACCGTGGAGGAAAGGCCCAACACGCTCCTGGTGCCTCAGAAGGCGGTGCAGAGGATGCAGGGGGTGGAGGCAGTCTTGGTGGTGGATCAGGAAAACCGGGTTTCCCTGCGTGCCGTCACCCTGGGGGAGCGTTACCAGGACTCGTTTATCGTCACCGACGGGTTGAAGCCCGGGGAAAGGATTATCGTGGAGGGCCTGCAAAACGCCGTTCCGGGGCAGAAAGTGGCGCCCATCGAAGAGCCCCTCGGCCAGGAACAGAAGGGAGGCTGAGGGGTCGTGTCGACATTCTTCATTCACCGGCCCATTTTTGCCATCGTCATCGCCCTGGTGATCCTCATTGCCGGGGCGGTGGCCATTGTCAACCTGCCCATCGCCCAGTATCCCCCCATCAGCCCCCCCACAGTGACGGTGGAGACCTTTTTCGTGGGGGCCAGCGCCCGGGTGGTGGAGGAAAACGTGGCGGTGCCCATCGAGCAGGAAGTGAACGGCGCCGAGAATATGCTTTATATGTCCTCCAGCAGCACCAGCGACGGCCGCTACTTCCTTACCTGCACCTTCGCGGTGGGCACCGACATCGACATCGCCCAGGTGGACGTGCAAAACCGGGTGAACCGGGCCGATCGGGCCCTGCCGGCGGAGGTCAAGGGCTTCGGCATCACCGTGAAGAAGGCTCCCCGGACATGCTCATGGTGATCTCCCTGTTTTCTCCCCAGGGCACCTACGACGATTTGTTTCTGAGCAACTTCGCCCTCCTGAACCTCTATGATCCCCTGTCCCGGGTGAACGGGGTGGGGGACATCACCATCGTGGGGGAGCGGGAATACGCCATGCGGCTCTGGATCCGGCCCGACCGGCTGGCGGCCCTGGGGCTGACGGCCAGGGACATCGCCCAGGCGGTGCGGGACCAGAACGTCCAGGCACCGGCCGGCCAGGTGGGCCAGCCGCCCGCCAAGGCCGGCGTGAGCTTCCAATACAGTGTGGACATCAAAGGGCGGCTCACCGAAAAAGAGGAATTTGACAACATCATCATTCGCACCCTGCCCGACGGGTCGGTGCTCAGGGTGCGGGACGTGGCCGACACCGAGCTGGGGGCCCGGCGTTATACCTCCTTCTCCCGGCGGGCCGGCCAGCCCGCCACCACCATGGTGATCTACCAGTTGCCGGGGGCCAATGCCCTGGAGGTGGCCGCCAACATCCGGGCCTTCATGGAAGAGGTCAAAAAGGGCTTTCCGCCTGGGCTGGAGTACGAGGTCTCCTACGACAACACCCTCTTTGTCCGGGCGGCCCTCACCGAAGTGGTCTTCACCCTGTTCAAGGCCCTGGGGCTGGTCATGCTGGTGGTGTTCATCTTTCTGGGGAATTTCAGGGCCATGCTGGTTCCCATGCTGGTGGTGCCCGTCTCCCTGGTGGGCACCTTTGCCGCCTTCCTGGGGTTGGGGTTTTCCATCAACACCCTGTCGCTCTTCGGCCTGGTCCTGGCCATCGGCTCGGTGGTGGACGACGCCATCGTGGTGGTGGAGGCGGTCAAGACCCACATGGCGGAGGGCTTGAGTTCCCTGGAAGCCACCCTCAAGGCCATGGACGAGGTCACCAAGCCCATCATCGGGGTGGCTTGCGCCCTCATTTCGGTGTATGTGCCGGTGGCTTTTTTAGGTGGCATCGTCGGTCAGCTCTATCGGCAGTTCGCCCTCACCCTGTGCGTGGCCGCCACCCTGTCCATTGTCCTGGCCCTGACCGTCACCCCGGCCCTGTGCGTGCTGATTCTGCGCCCCAAGAAAAAGATCCGGGGGCCGCTGGGCGCGTTTCTGGAAGGGTTTGACCGGTTCTTCAGCCGCACTTCGGAGGGCTATCTCAACGGGGTGCAGTTTCTCATCCGCCGCCTGGGTCTGGCCCTGGTGCTGCTGGCGGCGGTTTATGTCGGCGCCGGCAGCCTGTTGCGGGCCCTGCCCGGGGGCTTGGTGCCGGACGAAGACCAAGGGGTGGTGTTCGCCACCTTCACCTTACCGCCGGGGGCTTCTCTGGAACGCACCGAGGCGGTTTTGACCCGGGGAGAGCGGTTCGCCGCCGGCTTGCCGGGGGTCCAGACCGTCCTGGGCTGGGGCGGCTTTAACCTCATGACCAGTTCCTTCGCCTCGGATGCCGCCACCCTGGTCATGACCCTGGCGCCCTGGGAGAAGCGCACCTCCCCGGAGACCCAGATCACCGCCATCATGCAGCGCTTGCGAAGGGAATTCGCCTCTTATCCGGAGGCCCGGGCCTTTGTCTATTCTTTGCCCTCCATTCCCGGCATGGGCAACGTCAGCGGCTTCCAGTACATGCTCCAGGACCGGGCCGCCCAACCGCCCGAGGCCCTCTTTCAGGCGGCCCAGGGGATGGTGGCCGCGGCCTCCCGGGAACCGGCCATCGCCGTGCTGTTCAATACCTTTCAGGCCAACGTGCCCCAGGTGAAGCTGGAGGTGGACCGGGACAAGGTCCAGACCCTGGGGATTCCCCTAAGAAGCGTGTTCGACGGTCTGCAGCTCTACCTGGGCGGCTATATGATCAATGATTTCAACAAATTCGGCCGGGTGTACCGGGTCATGGTCCAGGCCAGGCCTGAGTTCCGCCGGACCCCAGAGGACATCGCCAATATCTATGTGCGCAATGCCACGGGCCAGATGGTCCCTTTAAGCACCCTGGTGCAGGTGGGGTCCCAGACCGGCCCCATCCTGCTCAACCGCTATAACATGTTCCGGGCCGCCGAACTCACGGGCCAGAACGCCCCGGGATATAGTTCCGGGGACGCCATCGCCGCCATGGAGCGCCTGTCCCGAAACCTTCCCCGGGGTTTCGGGTTTGAATGGACCGGGCTGGCCTTTCAGGAGAAACTGGCGGGCGGCCAGACGGTCTATATCTTCGCCTTTTCGCTGCTCTTTGTGTTTTTGACCCTGGCCGCTCTGTATGAAAGCTGGGCCATTCCCCTGGGGGTGCTCTTGGGCCTTCCCATTCCGGTCTTCGGGGCTCTCCTCGGGGTGTGGGCCCGGGGGCTGGCCAATGATGTCTACGTCCAGGTGGGCATTGTCATGCTCATCGGCCTCAACGCCAAGCTCTCCATCATGATTGTGGAATTTGCCCGCAACAAGCGGGACCTGGAGGGCTTTGCCACCTTTGCCGCAGCCACCGAGGGGGCCCGCCTGCGCTTCCGGGCCATCGTCATGACCGCGCTGGCGGAAGTGGTGGGTTTAATGCCTCTGCTCCTGGCCAGCGGCGCCGGGGCTGCGGCCCGCTGGTCGGTGGGCACCGCCATTGTGGCCGGCATGGCCATGGCCACCCTCTTGAGCGTCTTTTTCATCCCGGTGCTGTATTACGCCGTGGTCACCCTGACGGAAAAGGTGGGCGGGCGAAGGGCCCTGAGACTGCCAGGCGGGCCGGAGCAGGCGCCGGCGGGCCCCGGCGAACCGGGAGGTCACCCATGAAACTGAGGGCGCTGATCGTCGTCGTCCTGCTCCTGGCCGGTTGCTCCCTGGCGCCTCCATACTCCCGCACTCCCGGCGAGGTGCCCCAGGAATATCGCTTCCAGTCCTTGCAGGGGCAACCCCGACCCGAACTCCAAACCCTGGCGGATCTGGCCTGGTGGGAGATCTTCGGCGACCCGGAGCTGCAGCACCTCATCCGCACCGCGCTGGAGCAGAACTATGACGTCCAACTGGCCGCCGCCCGGGTGGCCGAAGCCCGGGCCCGGGTGGGGGTGAGCCGCTCCCTGTGGCTGCCCCAGGCAGGGGGCGCCTACGCCTTCCAAAGGCAGCGTTTCTCCGAAAAGAGTTTCCCGCCTTTCCCTGCCACGGTGCCGCCCACGGGCAATATCAATCAGCTCAGTCTGGATCTGTTCTGGGAGATTGACCTCTTCGGCCGGCTGCGCAGCCTCACCCAGGCGGCTCAGGCCGAGTTATTGGCCTCCGAGTGGGCGCAGCGGGCTGTTTTGGCCTCGGTGGTGGCCGAAGTGGCCCAGGCTTATTTCGAACTGCGCACCTTGGATGAACAGCTGCTGATTGCCCAGGCCACCCAGAAATCCTTCGAGAATTCCCGCAAGCTGGTGCTCCTTAGGTTTGAGCGGGGGGTGGTGTCCGGCCAGGATGTGGCCCAGGTGGACGCCCTGGTGCATACCGCCGGGGCCAGGATCGCTGCCCTCAAGCGCCAGATCGCCCTGCAGGAAAACCGCCTCTGCCTCCTGTTGGGCCTTAACCCCCAGCCCGTCAAGCGGGGCAAGCCCCTGGCCGAGCTGGTGGTGCGGAGCACGGTGCCGGCCGGCCTGCCCTCGGCCCTCCTCGAGCGGCGGCCGGACATCCGCCAGGCCGAGGAGGTGCTGAAGGCCGCCAATCACCGCATCGGCGCAGCCCGGGCCGAGTTTTTCCCCCGCATCACCCTCACGGGTCTGTTTGGCCGCCAGAGCGCCGAGCTGGCCGACCTGTTCACCGGACCGGCCAAGATCTGGAGCATCGGCCCGTCGGTGACCCTCCCCATCTTCACCGGCGGGCGCAATTATTTCCTGCTGCAAGACGCCAAGGCCAAGAAAGAGCAGGCCTTGGTCCTTTATCAATTCACGGTTCGCCAGGCCTTCCGGGAGGTGGCTGACGGCCTCATCGGTCATGCCCAGCTCCATGAAGTCCGCAAGGAGCAGGAGGCCTTGGTGAAAAGCAATCTGGATTACTCCCATCTGGCCAACCTGCGCTACAAGGGCGGCCTGGAGTCTTTCCTGGCGGTGCTGGACGCCGACCGCCAGCTCTTTGCCACCCAACTGGACCTGGCGGCGGCACAGCGGGACCAACTTCTCACCCTCGTGCAACTCTATAAGGCCCTGGGGGGCGGCTGGGAAACCCGGGGCCGGCCCCAGGAGCAGGCCCAGGCGGTTCCTGCCCCTGCCAGAGCGGGGAACTGACTGGTGGGAGGAGGGCCCGGGCGCCGTTGCCCCTGGCCCCTTCCCGCCAAAACAACTTTTCATGACCCACAGTTTAAACAACTTAACTTTGATTGGCTCCCCTCAGGGGCTAATGCCAGCATAGGGGCCAGGTGAGTTCAGCCTTCAGTTTCAGGACGATGGGGATGAAGCGCATTCTCGCCGGGAAATGGGGTGGGTGTCTCAGGGTAGTGTATTTTCTGGCCAGCCTGAGTTTTTCAGGGTTTCTCCTCCAGGGCTGCGCCATCTTGGCGAGGCCGTATAAGCCGCCGCCGGCCGCCCTGGAAAATCAGGTCCAGGTCCCGGGGTTGCCTGGAGTGCGGGCCTGGGGGGATGAGATCAGCCCCAGCTTAGAGAGAAGCGCCCTCGAATCCCTGGAGCAGGAAAAGGCGGCCAACCAGGGGAAGCTGGAACCGGTTCTCCACGTGCTGGCCTTATCCGGCGGCGGGGCCGAGGGGGCCTTTGGGGCCGGCATCCTCTGCGGCTGGAGCCAGACCGGCACCCGGCCCCGCTTCAAGCTGGTGACCGGCATCAGCACCGGGGCCCTCATGGCTCCCTTGGCCTTTCTTGGGCCGGCCTACGATGACCGGTTGAAAAAGTTTTACACCACCATCTCCGACCAGGACATTTATCAGTCCTTTGGACCCGTGGCGATATTGTTGTCCTTCGCTAATCTCAAAGCCCTCCCCTCGCTGGCCGACACCCGCCCCTTGGTGCAATTGGTGGAGAAAACCATCGACGACCGCATGCTCCAGGAGATCGCCCAGGAGCATTTAAAAGGGCGGCGCCTGCTCATCGGGACCACCCAACTGGACGCCCAGCGCCTGGTGATCTGGGACATGGGGGCCATCGCGGCCAGCGGCCATCCCCAGGCCCTCCCCCTGTTCCGCAAAATCCTGGTGGCCTCGGCCGCCATTCCGGGGATGTTTCCCCCGCAATACTTCGACGTGGAGGCAGGGGGCGAACGGTTTCAGGAGATGCATGTCGATGGCGGCACCAGGGTCCAGGTTATGCTGTATGAGGCCGCCATCAGCCTCTTCGCCGTCCGGAGCAAGCGCCCCCGGCAACTCTTCATCATCCGCAATGAGCAGGTCCACCCGGAATGGCAGAAAGTCAAGCCCCAGTTGAAGCACATCGCCACCCGGGCCATAGACACCCTACTCAAATCCCAGGGCGTGGGCGACCTCTTCCGCCTCTACGTCTATGCGAAACGGGACCGGTTTGACTATAACCTGGCCTACATCCCGGCGAGTTTCACCGTCAGGCCCACCTCCGCCTTTGATACGGCCTACATGAATCGGCTCTTTCAACTGGGTTATGACCTGGCCTGCTGCGGCTATTCCTGGAGCAAGCAGCCGCCGGGTTTCGATCCTGCCCCGGAAGGGGAATAAGCCGCCCCTTGGGCAAGGCGGGTCCGCTAAAATCATGAATATTTCAAGACCCACGGAGCTTGACGCGCAATTATAAATCCAGAAGCGGTAGTGATGATACATGCGGGAAAATGTGTGACCTATTTGTTCAACCGGCAAAATCCCAAGATCCTCAGCTCACGGATTGCTTGATGTGGAGATTCTGATATGTCCCGCCTTAGACGCTGGCTCATTATTCTGGCAGCCACGATCCTCTCTCTTGGCCTTCTCTATGTGGTGTTTGCCCTGCTCTTCACTGAGTTTGTGGTGGATCTCTGGTGGTTCCAATCCCTGGGCTACGGCTTTTATTTTTGGCAAAGGCTGCTGTATCGCTACGTAGTTTTGGTGGGTTTTAGCCTGCTGTTCTTTCTGATCATATTTGCCAATTTTTGGGGGGCCAGGCAGTTTGTGGGCCGGGCGCCGGTGGCGGAGACCGAGCCGGCCTCAGGACTCCGCCGGGGCTACCGGCGCCTCGTAGAGTACTTTTGCCGGCAGTCGCTCACCTTTTGCCTCCTCTTCTCTTTGCTGGTGGCGGTCTTCGTCGCCTTCCCCCTGTTCCTCCATTGGGAAGAGGCCCTGCTGTACGTGTTCGCGCCCGCCGCCGGCCTGCAGGATCCGTTTTTCGGCCGGGATGTCAGCTACTACCTTTTTTCCCTGCCCATTTATCAACTCTTGCTCCAGGAGCTGTTGCTGGCCGTGGCCTTCATCTTCCTGGGGGTTGGCCTGCTGTACTGGCGGGAGAGCCGCCTCCTGGCCGGGCAGGGGCTGCCCCTGCCCTGGGGCGCCAAGGTGCACCTGAGCCTCTTGGCCGGCCTCATCTTTCTCATCGGGGCTTGGTTTTTCATCCTTCACCGGCATCAGGTGGTGTATGACCCCGCCAATATGCCGTTGTTTTTCGGCCCTGGGTTCACTCAGATGCGGGTCATCGTGCCCCTCCTTTGGCTGGCCATCGCCTTGTTGCTGGCCGTGGCGGTCTCCTTCATCTATTTCCTGCTGACCCGCAAGGGCTTAAAGATATTGTGGCTGGCCGTGGCCTTGTTTTTACTGGCCCTGGGGGCGTTGTACTCCCCGGTGTTGCCCTCTCTGGTCCAGAAATACATTGTGGCTCCCAACCGAATCGTGCGGGAAAGAAGTTTCATCGCCCGCCACATTGAGGCAACCCTGGCCGCCTATGATCTGGCCCGGGTGGAAACGACTACCCCATCAGCGCACTGCCCTGGGACGTCCGCTCCCCCAAACTTCAGGCCACCCTGCGCAACATCCCGGTGTGGGAAGCGGAAAAGCTCACCGAGGTTTTCCGGCACCTCCAGTCCCTGCGCACCTACTATGATTTCCTCTCCGTGGACGTGGACCGCTATCTGGTGAACGGCGTCTCTCAGCAAGTGTTTCTCGCGGGCCGGGAGTTAAACCTGCGCAAGCTGCCCGCGGCGGCGCAAAACTGGGTGAACGAGCGCCTGATGTACACGCATGGCAATGGCGCGGTGATGATCCAGGCGGCCCAGGAGGGGGATGCCCCCATCACCTGGTTCCTGCGGGACATCCCGCCCCGCTCCAACTTTGGCCTGGAAATTGAGCAGCCGGCGCTCTATTACGGCCTCGGGGATTATGCTCCGGTCATCGTCCCCAATGACAGTCGGGAGATCGGCCCCCCCCTTAATGGCTCCAACCTGATGGTGGACTATGGCGGCACAGGTGGGGTGCCGGTGTCCTCCTTTTTCCGCAAGCTCATTTTTGCGGTGTATTTTCAAGAACGGAACATCTTTTTTACCACCAAGACCAATAATAAAAGCCGGATACTGTTCCGCCGCAACATCGTCGAGCAAATCAAGACTTTAACTCCCTTCTTGGTATTGGACAAAGACCCTTATATTGTCGTGACCCCCGAGCGGCTCTATTGGATACAGGATGCCTATACGGTCTCCAATCGCTACCCCGGCTCCCAGCCTTTCAATAAACAAATGAATTATATCCGCAACTCCGTGAAAATCGTCATAGACGCTTATAACGGCACGGTGGACTATTACCTGGCGGAACCCCAAGACCCCATAGTCCGGGCTTACAGCCGCATCTTCCCGGGGCTTTTGAAAGGCATGGACCGCATGCCGGCTGAGTTGGCCTCCCATGTGCGGTATCCCAAAGGCATGTTTGACATCCAGATGGCCATCTTTGCCAAATATCACCAAACCGATCCGGAGGTCTTTTTCAAACAGGAGGACCTCTGGGAATTCGCGGTCACCACCTCCGAGGGCCAGGCCACCCGAATCGAACCGCATTACTTCACGCTCAACATCCTGGACAAGGAAAAGGATGAGTTCATCCTGCTCACCCCCATGCTTCCCAAGGGGCAGACCAACCTCCGGGCCATGGTGGTGGCGGGCTGCGATAAGCCAAACTACGGAAAAATCGTGGTCTTCAACTTTCCCCGGGGCACCCTGGTCGTGGGCCCCCAGCAGGTGGAGGCTTTCATCCATCAGGACACCACCATCTCCCAGCACTTCACCCTGTGGAACCAGATGGGTTCCCGGGTGGCCCGGGGGAAAATGATCCTCCAGCCCATCGGCGATGCCATTGTTTATGTCCAGCCGGTATACCTTGTGGCGACGGAGGGCATCGGGATTCCCCAGCTCAAGCGCATCATTCTCTGCAAGGGGGAATCGGTGGTCATGGAACCCTCCCTGGCCCAAGGGCTGGAAGCCCTCAATGCACGCCTGCAAAATACCCGGGCAGGCGCGGCGGGGCTCTCCCCCCCGGCGCCGTGAGCCTGAGGTGACATCTCCCCACAAAGGCCAGCATCATGTATTTGAACTACAATATTTCCAAAGCGCTCCTGTTGCTGATTGCCACCGACCTGTTCATCATCGTCGTGGCCGGCATGCAATCCGCCACCGCCATCATCAATCCTTTCCTGTTGGCGGTTTTTCTCGCCACCCTCTGTTCTCCCCTCCTGGACGGATTGAGACGCCTGGGGCTTCCCAACGGTGTGGCCGTCGGCCTGATTGTTCTGGGATTGCTGGTCCTCGCGGTGCTCCTGATGATTTTTGTGGGCCGCTCGGTGAACACCCTGGCGAGGGAGTTACCGCTCTGTCAGGAACGTCTGGCCGACTTCTTCAATAAAGCCGGCGTCTGGCTGGGCCAGCTAGGAATCGATATTTTCAATACCCCGTTAACCGATCATATTTCCCCGGGGAAAATTATGAGCGTGGTGTCCTATGGACTGACGCTTTTTCGGGGGTTGTTTACCAACATGTTCCTGATCTTGCTCACCGTCCTGTTTATTTTGCTGGAGGCCTCGAGTTTCCCCCGCAAGATCCAGGAGGCCTCCGCCGATCCGGAGCGCGGCCTGGGCCATTTCAAGGCCATGACGGCAAACATCAATCGCTACATGGGCCTGAAAGCGCTTTTCAGCCTGGCCACCGGGCTGGCCCTCTGGATTCTGCTGGCCCTCATCGGGGTGGATTTTGCCGGCACCTGGGCGTTGCTGGCCTTTTTCTTGAATTTCATCCCCAGCATCGGTTCCATCATTGCGGCAATTCCGGCCATCTTCTGGGCGCTGATCCAGTTGGGCCTGCCCTCCGCCGTGCTGACGCTCCTGGCCTATCTCGTGGTCAATGTTGCTATCGGGAACTTCCTGGAACCGAAATTTATGGGGCGCAAACTGGGATTGTCGCCTCTGGTGGTCTTTCTCTCCTTGATTTTCTGGGGCTGGGTCCTGGGGCCCGTGGGCATGGTGCTGTCCGTGCCCCTCACCATGATTGCCAAAATCGCCCTGGCGAGCAGTGAAGACACCCGCTGGATCGCCGTCATGCTGGAGTAGGGCCTGAGCCTGCCACCTCCGGCTCGCCCAGGGACCCGTTTGGTTTGGCCCCCTCCACCCACAAAGGACTGCCATGCCCATGACCTATTACTTCATCAGTGATCTGCACCTCGGAGGCGATGAGGCCCTGGGGGTGTGCGATTATGAGGCGGAGCTCATCGCTTTCCTGGAAGACCTCGCCCGGCAGCCGGGGGAAGCCGAGCTCCTGATCATCGGCGATATCTTTGGCCTGTGGGAATTTACCGACCTGGAGGGGCCCCAGAAACTCCAGGCGGTGATGGCGCAGTTCCCCCACATCTTTGATGCCTTCCGGCATGCCGGCCGCAGCGTCAAGATCACCATGCTCCCCGGCAACCATGACTATGAAATCGCCTGTTACCCCCAGTTCGTCGAGATGCTGCAGGCGTACAATATTCATTTGGAGCGCACTCCCGCCATCACCCGGGAGATCGGCGGCCAGCGCCTCTGGATCGAGCACGGCAATCAATATGACGCCTACAACCGCATGCCCGATTTCGGCAACCCCCATGCCCAGCCCATCGGCTATTTCATCACCAGCAGTGTGGTCAGCACCGCCGGCAAGCATTCCAAGTATGGCAAATACAACTGGTTGAAAGACATCCAGTCGGTTTATCCCTCCGAACAGATTCCCTACTGGGTCCTGTCCAATTACTTCTATCACGAGATGAGTCCCTTGCTGCGGTGGTTTTTCCTACCCTTTGGTCTGTTGTCCGGATTCGAGCTTTTTGTCCTGGTCGGCGCGGTGCTGGAGTGGCTCGGCAAAACCAAAACCAATATCTTTCTCAACAACCAGTTGTTTGCGGCCCTGGGGATTGTCGGCAACCTGGTGCAGATCATCCTCATAGTCAATACCTTCTTTTTTGCGATCCTGATTGCTTTGGCGGTGCCCATCTATCTGATCTGGCGCGATTTCAAGGCCACGTTGCGCCGGTTCCGGATAGTCCTGAACCCCGCCGAACTCAGCAGTGAGAAAGAGGAACAGTACCTGCAGGCGGCCCAAGAAATCTTTGCTCAGGATCCGGCTACCATCATCTTCATTTATGGCCACACCCACTTTCCCTCCCTGCGGCAGTTGGGCCGGCGGGCGGTGATCAACACCGGCACCTGGCTGAAACGGCTCGATCCCGTAGCGCCCCGGATGGGCTTTTTACCCCATGTGTATGTGCCCTTCTTCTGTCTCAATTATTTCCGGATCAGCCAAGTTGAGGGCCGGATCGCCATCGACTACCGGAAGATCCCCAAGGACCCGCCCCAGGATCTGAGCCTCCTGCAGCGCTTGTTGATCTGGGGGAAACGCCGCCCGCCGGAAGCCTCCCTCCCGGAACGGACCTGGCTTGATCTATGACCCTGGCCCCGGAGGGAGAGCTCATGTCCTATCTCGAATCCTTTCTGGCGGTGCTGGCCTTGGCCCTCTGGCACGTGCTGTGCGGCCGGCTGCCCCTCATTCACAGCGTGCGCCACAGCAACTGGCTGTCCTTCTCCGGCGGGGTGGCGGTGGCCTATGTCTTCGAGACTCTGCTGCCCAAACTGGGAGAGTGGCAGGGGTTGATTCTGAAGCAGGGACAGGCCAAGACCGCGGTTCCCAAGCTGTGGGAAGATTTGGGTCTGGTGCAGTATTACGGAGAGCTGGCCAGGCTGATCAATTACGAGATCTTTTTGCTGGCTCTGGCGGGGGTGGTATCTTTCCTGTGGGTTGACTGGGTCATCCACGCCCGCCGGCAGAAATCAGGGGAAGGGGGGGCCTCGGGGGACCTGTTCGGTCTTCATGTCGGCATCTTTGCCGTTTATAACGTCTTAATCGGCTATGTCACCGCCCATAATATTCTCCCTGGCCCCTTGGTGCAGGTGCTGTTAGTCATCGCCTTGGCGCTGCATTTCCTGGGCGTCAATCACACCCTGTGGATCCATTACCGGGAGAGATTTGACGACGTGGGACGCTGGCTCTTTGCCGGCTCTCTCTTTTTTGGGTGGGTGCTGGGGGTGATGACTGAATTTGCCGAAGCCATTTACATCGGCATGTATTCTTTTCTGGCCGGTGCCATTATTGTCAGTGTCTTCAATGACGAATTGCCGAATCGCAACGAAGGTCATTTCTGGCCGTTTTTGGCGGGGGTCCTGATATACTCATACTTTATGATGAATATCTATTCATATACCAAGTGAATTTTTCTGATGTCCATGGGCACATTATGGCTGGAGGTCCGAAGCGTTGCGGGCGCCCGGCCAACCAGATGAAAAGTGAAGGAGTATCATGCTTACCTTAATTCTTGCAGCTATCCTGCTATGGTCAGGGCTGGCGGCAGAGGCCGCCTGGGCAGGTCAGACCCTGGAGACGGTGCGGGCCAACCGGGTAGTCCGCGGCGGAGTGGGAGAGGACCTGCCGGGTTTTTCCCAGAAGAACAAGGCCGGCTCCTGGCAGGGTTTCGACATCGATTTCTGCCGGGCCCTGGCCGCCGCGGTGCTGGGCCATCCCGATCAGGTGTCCTTTGTCCCGGTCACCTACGCCAACCGCTTTCCGGTCCTGCTCTCCGGCAAAATTGATGTGCTCCTGCACACGACCACCTACACCTTCAAGCGGGAGGCCGCCATCGGGGTGCACTTCGCCGGGGTCATGTACTACGACGGGCAAGCCTTCCTGGTCCCGAAAAAGAGCGGCCTCCGCCAACCGGCCGATCTGAACGGCGCCACCATCTGCGTGGGGAAAAGGACCACGCATGGGGAGAACTTGGCCGAGTACTTCGAAGCCCGGGGCTGGACCTATAAGCCCCTGGCCTTCGAAAGCCTGCCGGAGATGACGGCGGCGTTCTTCGGCGGCCGATGTCAGGCCCTGACCCTGGACCGGTCACAGCTGGCCGCAGTCCGGGCCATGGCCCCCGGCGGCGCTTCGGAGTACGACCTTCTGCCTGAGACCATTTCCAAGGAACCCCTGGGGCCGGTGGTGCGGCGAGGGGACGACGAATGGCTCAGCCTGGTCAAGTGGGTGCTGTATGCCCTCATCGAAGCCGAGGAACGGGGGGTCACCCAGGCCAACGCCCGCACCCTGCTGGCCATCACTCCTGACCCCGCCCTCCGGACCTTTCTCGCTTCCGACGGCCTATCGGAAAAATCTTTGGGGATCGCCCCCGGCTGGGTGGTCCGGGTCATTGAGGCGGTGGGCAATTACGGCGAGATCTTTGAGCGGCACTTTGGCAGTCAAAGCGGGCTCAATCTCGAGCGGGGGCCCAACCGGCTGTGGACCCAGGGAGGCCTGATGTATGCGCCCCCCTTTCGCTGAGGGGCCAGCCTCCCGAGGATAACTATGGCCACCTTTCCGCCATGCTTAACAAGATAAGCGAGATCGAAAGAGAGACTTCTCCATGCTGCCCGAACATATCCAGAATATCGTGATCATCGTGGTTTTCCTCGGGGTCATCATCGCCATCGCCCTTGACGTCATCGACATGCTGGTGGCCGCGCTGTTGGGGGTGTCCGTGCTGATTTTTGCCGGGATTTTCACCCAGCAGGACATCCTCAACGTTACCCGGGTGGCCAGCGGCCCCCTGGCCCTGCTGTTCGGGGGCATGGTGGTGGCCCGTATCCTGGTGCCCACCGGCCTCTTTGAGTATATCGGCTCCCGTTATGTGCTGTTGACTCAGGGAAGCGGCAAGCGGTTTCTCCTGAGTCTCTTCCTTCTGGTGGGCCCGCTCTGTGCGGTGCTCCCCAATGCCACCACGGTGATTCTCCTGGCACCCATCATCATCCGGGTGGCCCTCACCCTGAAAATCGACTTCGTGGGCCCCATGGTGGTGACCGCTATTATCAGCAATTCGGCGGGCTTGCTCACTTTGGTGGGGGACCCCGCCACCTTTCTTGTGGGCAGCAGCATCGGCATGACCTTCACGCAATATCTCCGAAAGATGAGCTTGGGGGGCCTTCTGGCAGTTCTGGTGCTCCTGCCCCTCTTGCCGTGGCTGCTGAAAGACGTGTGGCAAGTCAGGCGGGAGCTGCCCCCGGATCTCAAGCCGGCGCCCCTTAAGCGCCCCAAAATGTGCCTGGTTGCTCTCCTGATCCTGGCCTTGATGATGCTCTTGTTTATCTTTGGCGACTACATTCCGCAAAGGATCGTCCCCCCGGCCGTGGCCATCATTGCCGCCTCCCTGGGCCTGCTCCTGGTCTATGCCGCCCATGTCGAGCCGGTGACCACCGTGCTGGCGGACGTGGATTGGCGGACCTTGCTGTTTCTCATCTGCCTCTTCTCCCTGGTGGAGGCCTTTACTAAAACCGGCCTGCTCCAGGGGATGTCCCAGTATCTCCACCTGTGGTTCGGGACCAATCTCCTGCTGATCAGCATGGTGGTTCTCCTGGGGGTGGGTTTTTCCTCGAGCTTGCTGGCCAACATTCCCGTGGTGGCGGTCATGCTCCTCATGGTGCGGGGATATCTGGTCAGCGCCCATTTCGTCCCGGAAACCGCCATGGCCCCCACCTTTGTCAATTGGCCGGTGGAGGTGCAGCCGGTGTTTGCCGCCATGATGTTCGGCGGGACCCTGGGGGGAAATGCCACCCTCATCGGCGCCTCGGCCAACGTGGTGGCCGCCGGCATCTGCGCCGCCCAGGGCAAGCGCATCTCCTTCGTCACCTTTCTGCGTTACGGGGTGCCTTTGACGCTGTGCCAGCTGGCGATCTCTCTGTTATATGTGCTGGCCCTGTTTTATTTCAGTTCCTGATTCTGGCTCCATCCCGGTCCGCCGCCAAGGGGGCTCACGGGCGACAATCTTGCTCTCAATCCAGTGAGTAATATGGTCCAGGTCATCACTGCAGGTCACCACAATGTTTAGGCTTTAATACCAATCTCTATAGGAGACCTCCATGCAACCTCATCGCTTCCATCAAACCCTTGGCAGCCTGCTGGTCACCCTGATTCTGTGCCTCGCAACTTTGCAACCGGCCTACGCCTGCACCCGGGCAGTCTTTAAGGGCCACGATGGCACCGTCTTTACCGGGCGCACCATGGACTGGAAAGAGGATATCCAAAGCAATCTCTGGGTGTTTCCCCGGGGCATGCAGCGAGACGGCGCCGCGGGACCAAAATCTCCCAAGTGGGTCTCCAAGTATGGCAGCCTCATCGCCAGCGGCTACGATCTGGGCAGCACAGACGGCATCAATGAAAAGGGGTTGGTGGTCAATCTGCTGTATCTGGTGGAATCGGACTACGGCAGCCTGCAGGGCAAGCCGCCCCTGTCCATCTCTCTGTGGGGCCAGTATGTGCTGGACAACTTTGCCACGGTGGCCGAGGCGGTGGCCGCCCTGCGCCAGGAGCCGTTCCGGCTGAGGTCCATGAAACTGGACAATGGCGTGGAAGTCCTCCTGCATCTGGCGATTTCGGATGCCACCGGCGATTCCGCCATTTTCCAGTACATCCACGGCAAACTCATCATCCACCACGGCCCGCAATACCAGGTGATGACCAATTCCCCGGCCTATGACCAGCAGCTTGCCCTCAACGAATACTGGGTGAGTATCGGTGGTTTGACCTTTCTGCCGGGGACGAACCGGTCCGCGGACCGCTTTGCCCGAACTTACTTCCTCATCAACGCCATCCCGACAACCATTGCCCCCAGCTATATCAAGGCGGTGCCCCAGGGGTCCTTTGCCAATCAGGCCGCGCTCAGCGTGCTCAGCGTCATGCGCAGCGTCAGCGTCCCCTTGGGCATCACCACCCCCGGCCAGCCCAACATCGCCTCCACGGTCTGGCGGACGGTGGCGGACCACACGAACCTGGTTTATTTCTTCGATTCTGCCACCAGCCCCAACGTCTTCTGGATTCCCATGAAGCAGCTGGACCTGAAAGAAGGCGCGCCGGTGAGAAAGCTGGTCTTGGTGGGCGGCAAGGTATATGCCGGCAACGTGGCAAACAAATTTGAACCGGCCCCGCCGTTTGCCTTTCTGCCCGCGGCGGCAGAGTGACGGAACCTGTTGGTAAAGTTCGTCAGGTTCTGTTGCCGGGCTGCCCCTATTACTTGGAACAATAAATGGTTTACATAATATGGTGATAGATTTGTTTTGAGGCAGCGGGGGAGAGGTCATAAACCCTGACCATTTCACCCAACAACCCATCGAACGCCATCTGAGCCTACTATTTTACAGGGGCATTGCCCTGATCCGTCTCAGGGCTTTTTCGTCCCTGCCTTCTTAGAGTGTTTTTATGGAAATGATTCATTGGGGGCATGCACATCTGGGAACCGTCGCCGGCGCCATCAGGTTGCTGCTCGAATCCGTGTCGGTGCTCTGTGTGGCCATGGGTCTGATCGCCACTCTGGCCATGCTCCTCGGCGTCTTCTGGCGCAGTGGCCGTTTCACCTTGAGTCCCCACGCCGTGCGCTTGAGGTTTGGCACCTGGCTGGGAATGGCCTTGGAATTTCAGCTCGGAGCCGACATCGTCGCCACCACCGTGAACCCGACCTTGCAGTCCCTGACGGAATTGGCCATCCTGGCCGCGGTGCGAACCTTCCTCAATTACTTTCTGCAAAAGGAACTGGAGGCCGGAGAGCGTCTGGCAGCAGAGAGGTCGGAAGGGGTGGCCGCTGCCGGAAGCCCCAGGTCTGAAAACCCCTAAGATGCTTAAAAGGAACACAAAAGGAGGAGCGGCAATGGAGAGTCTCGCAAAAGCCCTCGCGGCCCTGACCCTGGCCGCGGTGCTCTCGACCCCGGGGGCGGCCCTGGCAGAAAAACGCCCGGTGGAGCCGACCCGGACCTGGAAGGGCTCGGTGGCCGACGAAAACCGCCTGCCCCAGGAGTTGCCGGTGGTGATCCATCACGGCTCCCAGCTCCAAGAACTCTGGGAGCACTGGCAGATAAAGGAGCCCCTGCCCCAGGTGGACTTCGCCCGGGAACTCGTGGTGGCCACGGCCACCCGGGGAAGCGTGTTGCGGTTGGCGCTCACCCTGGACGACCGGGGGAACCTGGAAGTGGGCGGTTTGTCCACCATGGACCTGCGCCCCGGCTTTAGGTATGTCATCGCCACCGTCAGCCGGGCCGGGGTTAACACAGTGAACGGCAAGAGGCTGGAGACTCCCGCCTCCTCATCCTCAACTCGGGGACAGCCATAGTAAATCTCCTGAGCCTGCAAAGGATGGCGACGGCCGCTTGTAGCGGCGTCATGCGGGTCGAGGTTATGTTATAGGATTTCCAGTAATTATTTTTCTGGTGACGCAGATTGTGTTTCAGGACAGAAGGCCCGGAGGGCGGCGCGGGCCACCCCCCGGCCCTGTCTTTTCCGGGGATGGGCGGGTTCACGTCCGGGCCGGCCGGGCTCAGGTATTACGGGCAGGGTTCAGCCGCATAGAACCTGCGGCCCGGTCGGGAGCATAACTGCGCCCAGAGCGCCCGCTGGATGGTCCAGGCGCCCTCGGCGCCCTTGACTAGCCAGAGGCGCCAACGCTCGCCGCTGACGGCATCGTCCGGATAGCCGGATTCGGTGACGGTGATGGTGGCAGAGTCCCGCTGCTCCGGCGGGGTGCGGACCTCAATCACCTTCGTATGTCCTTTCATCCCGGCGCCCACCACCTGGAGAGCCACCGGCACCGCCTCCCGGGGCCAGCGCTCCCCTTTACGGACGGCTTCCCTGACCGCGGCATTCACTGTAGCGACATCCAATGTTTTGACCGACCGCACCTCAATGTCTGTAACCCCGAAGTCGGCGATTGCTTGCGCCATGCTTGTCTGGGGAAGTCTTTTTGCACCTTTGTCGGCGGAAAAAGCGCCTTGAGGAGCAGATAATACCATCAGCATTGCCCAACCGGCCAACATCATCATCCAATAAGTCATAGAAGCCCCTTGATGAATGAATTATTTACCTACATATCATTTGACTAGATGCTCTCAGCTAAAATGTTGCCCAATGATAAACCATCTGTGATTCTGTGTCAAATAATTCCAGAAGGACCGTTCCGCGCAACTCACGTTGCCTTTTCCCCTCTGAAACCGCGAAGCAGTGACGCGGCCCATTAACCCATTAACCTGGAGAATCCGCCACGGGGTCCAAAATATTCAAGGTTCTGACAAGATGCTGCCGTCAGCCGATAAAGAACCCATCAGCCTGACTACTTCATGGGAACAGAGACGGAGTGCCATCATCAGCTTTTCTTTGGAAATCTATTATTCAATGGAAGGGGGCAGAGGCTCAGGCCACCGGGTCCTCTGCCGCCGGGCCGGCCTATCCGGGAGCTGAAGCGGCGGCGCCGCGTTGATAAGACGGTGCTGCGTAGATAATAAGAAGAATACTTTTTAACTTGTATGACTCAAGTCGTCAAAGCAAAGTAAAAATTGAGCAGAAACTCGAATTAATAGAGCCGGCACTTGCCAAGCTGTAAATACAAAAGGGGTGTGACCAGCGCCCAACTCTTGATTTTTGTGGTAGCTGGGGGTGGATTTGAACCATTGATCTTCCGGTTATGAGTTAACTAATTGTAAGTTATAACAATTTACCTGGACTGGTGGCCGCCTCCTTCGGCTGCAGGGCCAGCAAAGGTCTGACCCTGCTGGAGTCTTTATACTTCCGGCCGATCATTTCCGTGCAGGCAGCCGCGGAGATGACCCATCTCACTTACCGCAATGCCAACCGCCTGGTGGAGCAGTTTCCCAAGGCCGGCCTGCTTAAAGAGACCACGGGGCGAAGACGCCACCGCCGCTTTAGGTATGCCTCCTACCTCGCCCTGTTCCTGGACGCCGAAGAGGTTGGGAGATAGAAGGGGGCATCACAGACGGTAAAGATGGGAGAAGGAATCCCAAAATGGTTTGGTCTAAAATTCCCTTGGACACGGGATTGGGGGATAATCAGTGAGCCGGGGGAATGTAAAATGTCAAGAGGGCAGGTTCCTTCCCAGGCAGCCCTGCCTTTGATAAAATAGCCTTAACCCTGTCAACAGCGAAGTTTTAAAAAATTGAACACGCGGAAACCTTAATTAAGTAATTCAACCAACGGTCGTCAAAACAGCAGACGGTCTGGTCCTCCATTTTATGTCCGGCATCAGGATGTTGACATGACTTCAGGGACTGTGAGAAGGTGTTACTTCTCAGGTTCTCGTGGCAAACTTTTCCTCCTTACTGCGGTGGCCTTGCTTTTGGCCCATCATCTTGCTGGGGGAGCCACCCCGCCGCCAGCTAAAAAAGTCCTCTTGCTTTATTCCTACCAAGCGGTGTTGCCCGGCAACCTCGAGTGGGATGAGGCTATCCGCAAGGCCTTAAAAGGCAAGGATGAGCAGCCGCTGGTTTACTACACAGAGTTCCTCGACCTGTCACAGTTCCCGGACGAGTCATATGTCCAGGGCCTTCTCAATATCTTACGGATCAAGTATGGCACTCAAAAAATCGACCTCCTCATCCCGGTGGGAGACTTGGCCTATGCTTTTCTGCAGGCCCATGGCCGCGCTCTCTTTCCCGGCTCCCCCATCGTTTTTTGCGCGGTGGCCGCGCAGCAGGTGGAAGCCCTGAAATTGCCGCCCAACATCACTGGGGTGGTGGCGTGGGCCGACGTGCGGGGCACCCTGGCGGCAGCCCTCAGACTGCAGCCCGAGACCCGGCGGGTGGTGCTGGTCGGAGGGACCGGCAAAACCGACCGGGCTTTTCAACACCTGGCCCGAGAAGCCCTGCGCCCCTATGAAGGCCAGCTTGAGGTCACTTTCTGCATCGACCTGCCCATGGCTGAAGTTCTCCAACGGCTGTCCAGCCTGCCCCCTCAGACGCTGGTTATTTACCTCTCGATGTTTCGAGACAGCGCAGGCCAAACCTTCGTGCCCCTGGAAGCCCTGGGGCGTGTGGCTCAAGCAGCCAATGCCCCCGTCTATGGCCTCTGGGAAATCCTGTTGGGACATGGGATAGTGGGCGGCCATCTCATGAGCTTTAAGGAACAGGGCCGCCTGGCCGGAGAAATGGGGCGTCGGGTGCTGAACGGCGACAAGCCGGAACATATCCCCATCGTTTATGAGGGGGCCAATGTGTATGCCTTCGACTGGCGGCAACTGCAGCGCTGGGGCCTTCAGGAGAAGGACTTGCCCCCCGGCAGCCTGGTTCGTTTTAAAGAGCCTTCCTTGTGGGAAAGTCACCAGAAGGAGATCCTCTGGACCATTGCGGCCTTTTCTGTGCTGAGCCTGCTGGTTGTCGGCCTCCTTATCAACTTGGTGCGGCGTCGCCGAGCCGAGGAGGAAGTGCGCCAGGCGGAACAAAAATACCGCATCGTGGCTGATTTCACTTATGACTGGGAGTATTGGAAAAACCTGGATGGCAGTCTGGCCTATGTCTCGCCCTCCTGTGAGCGGATTTCCGGTTACCGGCCCGAAGAGTTTATCAGACGCCCCGAACTGTTGCGGGAAATCATCGTGCCGGAGGATCGGCAACTCTGGGATGCCCATGCCTGTGATGCCCTGGACAAGCCGGGAGCCAGGCATTGTCAGTTTCGCGTGCAGCGGCCCGATGGCACGCTCCTCTGGATTGAACACACCTGCCAGCCGGTGACCGACGAGGCCGACAGGTTCATCGGCATCCGGGGCAGCAACCGGGACATCACCGAACGCAAGCAGGCCGAGAGCCAGGAGCAGCAGCATCGGGAGGATCTGGCCCGGGTCGGCCGGATAGCCACTCTCAGCGAACTTACCGGCTCCCTGGCCCATGAGATAATGCAGCCCCTCATGGCCATTATGAACAATTCCCAGGCAGCCCGGCGCCTGCTGGACGATCCCCACCCGGATCTGGGGGAGGTCATCGAAATCCTCGAGGACATCACCAGGGGAAGCGAGCGGGCCAGCGGCATCATTCAGCAATTGCGCCAGCATTTGAAGCTCGGTTCCCCTGAGCTCACCCAAGTGGACCTCAATGACCTGGTGCAAAGTCTCATTCCCCTGGTCGCCCGCCAGGCCGCCAGCAGCCACATCAACCTGGTGTGCCAATTGGCCCAGGGGCTGCCCCCCATAACCGGCAACCGCATTCAACTGGAGCAGGTCATTCTCAACTTGGTGGTCAACAGTATGGAGGCGCTCAAGGGGATGGCCGGCGGCCCCAGGGAACTTGTGCTGCAGACTGACAAAGAAGATGATCACACAGTGCGGGTGTCGGTCAGGGACTCCGGCCCCGAGGTCAAACCTGAGGACCTGCAACGCCTCTTCGATCCTTTTTTCACCACCAAGGAGGAGGGGATGGGCCTGGGACTGGCCATCAGCCGCTCCATCATCAAGGCCCATAAAGGCAGACTCTGGGCCGCCCCCAATCCCGGCGGCGGCACCGCTTTCCACTTCACCCTGCCGGTTTCGCAGGAGGCGCGATGAACCAGGAAGCCGCGGCCATCATCTACCTCGTGGATGACGACCCCGATGTACGCCGCTCCCTGGAAAGATTGTTCAAGTCCTGGGGCATGATGGTTCAGACGTTCGCCAGTCCCGAAGAGTTTCTGGCCGCGGACCTCGCCGACACCCCTGCCTGCCTCATCCTGGACCTGAAACTCCCTGGCATGGACGGCATCGCCCTCCAGGAGCGCTTAACGGCCATCCGCCAGGATATCCCCATCATTTTTCTCACCGCCTATGGCACTGTCCCGGAAAGCGTGCAGGCCATGAAGGGCGGCGCCCTGGAGTTTCTGGAAAAGCCGGTGGCGGAAAAGACGCTGATGGACGCAGTTATCCGGGCCCTCGACAGCCACCGGCAGCGGCGCCGGGGAAAAGTGGCGCTGCAGGCCATCGAGGAGCGCTTGGCCAGTCTGACGCCCCGGGAGCGCCAGATATTGGCTCTGATAATCCAAGGCCGGCTCAATAAACAGATTGCTTATGAACTGCAGATCGCGGAGATCACGGTGAAAATTCACCGCGGCCGCATCATGCAAAAACTGCAGTGCTCCTCCCTGGCTGACCTGGTGCTGTTGGCCGTCAAAGCCGGCCTCCACCCGCCCGAAGATGCACCGGCATAATACCAAGGTATAGTTATACCAAGATATAATTGCGGGCTCCCTCCGAGTCTCCTACCATAATTTTCAGGAAAGTCCCAGCGGAGCGTGTGAGGAACCCACCTCGTTAGAGGGGTGAAGTTCTTCCCACACCAAGTAAGGATTTCCCCCACACGTAGGGTTCAGGGGAATTGCCTTCACTTTCAGGTCGGCAACATCTGCGACCCGCCTGGAACTTGTGCAACCTCTCTGCCTTGGCCCCTAAGTAAAAACGATGCCCAATAATCAGGATGACATTAATAAGAATCACTCCGGCATCATTTTTATCGTGGATGATGACCCCGACGTACGGCGGGCCCTGCAACGCCTGCTGAAAATGGCCGACTTCCTGGTGGAAGCCTTTGCCTCGGCTGAGGAATTTCTGGGCTCCAGCTATACCCAAGGGCCCGGGGTGCTATTACTGGACATCCGCCTGCCCGGCATGAACGGGGCGGAGTTGCAGCAAGCCCTGGCCGCCTCCGGTTCGACTCTGCCCCTCGTCTTCATGACCGCTTACGAAGATGCCGGCGTGCGCCAGGAAGTCATGGAGCGGGGCGCGGTGGCCTTCTTGCAGAAACCGGTGGACGAACGAACCTTGCTCGAGGCCCTCCGGAAGGCTTGTGAAAGGCGCTGAAAGCGGCCCGGGATGCGGCTCAAAACGAAGCCTGGATGAGGATGAATCATGACGGTACTGAAGGTTGCGCTCCCTGTCCTCATGGTGCTCGTTTTTGGCGCCACGGCTTACTCCCAGGAGGCAGCCGCCACCCCCCCGGACAAGACTGCGACCTCCCAGGATAAGACGGCGGCCGCCCCGAAGGACGACCCTCTCCCCATCCATCGGCAAGGCTGGCAGGTTTTTGTGGCTCCCTACATCTGGGTTCCGGGGGCCAACTTCAAACTCGCCCGCCACGGCAGATTCAGCGGCACGACCTCAGTGGTGGACCCCTGGTATGACGTTGTGCCCCGGATCTTTTCCCAGGTCTTTGGGGCCATGGGCCGGGTGGAGGTCTGGAAGGGCCGCTGGGGCTTTTTTTCGAATACCGTCTTTATCTATCTCAGCGATTCCGTAAGCGCGGGTGGAGCAAAGGAAATCCTGGTCAATCCCGGACAAAAGCTTCCCGGCCCGGTTCCTCTTCGCATAAAGCTTACCGGAGACCTGAAGATCTGGTCCCGGCTGCTCTGGCAGGATGTGGGGGTGCGTTTTTTGGTGGGCTCCATTCCCCTGCACGCCGATAAAACCCTGCCCGTGTTGTCTTGCGAGCTTTTGGGCGGTCTTAGATATGCGTTTTATGATCAGGATACCAGGCTGGGAGTAAATGCCACCCTCAGCGGGCCTCAAGGCAACCAAGTCCTAAGCCGGGGTGGAACCTTTAGCGATTCCCTCAGGATGTCGGTGGTGGAACCTTTATTAGGCGTGCGCCTCGGCTTCTGGTTGACCCCGCGGGTGAACCTCCTGCTCCGGGGCGATATCGCCGGCTTTGGGATCGTGGCCTACGACAGTGTGGACAGCGTGGTGGAGGCCCTGATGGGCTACCAGGTGCAGAAGAATGTTCGTCTTTATGCCGGCTATACCGCCCACTATTTTGTGCGTCGCGGCAAAGCCAGGCCTCTTGACGCCCATGGCTGGTTTCACGGTCCCCTGCTGGGTGCGGTTTTCAGTTTTTAGGGAGAGTTCCATGCTTCCCCGGTGTTGCGGGCTCGGCCCGCCGTGGCCCGCCTCAGGCTCTCCTGGTCGCGGTTATGGCATAACCTCATTGAGTTAGGGTGAATCAAAGCAGGGTGCGGCGGGTTTATTCATGTGCAGATTACTAACCAAAATTCTTATGGTTTTTCGTCTGCCGCTGTCTCTTTTACCCCCGGTCTGGGGCCAGGAGTCTCCCGAATCAGGCGCCACCCTCGGAAAAAAAGAAAATGCTGAGGCTTTAGCCGAGAAAATTAAAAACCCTCTGTCGGACTTGTGGCTCTTGAGCCTGCAGAGCGACTTCCAGTGGTGGAACGGTGAGATCACTGACAAAACCCGCATGGCCAATATCACCCTCCTACAGCCGGTGAAGCCCTGTGTCCCCTCGGAGAATTGGCGGATGATCCTCCGGCACATTTCCCCGATCATCCCGGCCCCGACATGGGCCATGAGACCGCGGTTTTAACAGCTTGACGGAAGGAGCTGGGGATGTGCTCACCTTTTACGCCCAGGCCGACGTCTTCCCCGAGTTGTGGACCACCCTGGGCTTGGTCCCCGTTTTTTCCAGCCCCATGAGGACCAAGCGGCCAAGAAGAATAACTTCCAGGGTCCCGGGAAGGTGCTCAGGGTGCAGAAAAGGATTTTTCCATGAATGATCACCTCAGCCAAAAGAGCATGGCCAACGAACTGGCCAAAGAGCGCAGCCGACAGGCCTCGGACCGGACCCTCATGGCCTGGGTGCGCACCTCCCTGTCCCTCATCGGCTTCGGTTTTGCCATCGCCAATTTCCGAGCCATTCTCATGAACGCCGGGCTGGTAAGCAACCCTCGGGAATATGCCAACGTGGCCCTGGCCTTTGGCTTAAGTTTCATCGGCTTGGGGGTCCTGGGGTTGATGGCCGCTACTATTCAGCACTGGAAAATCCTCCAGCATCTCAAACGGGACGACTTTACTTATACCGGGTTCCGGCCCCTGGCGTTCATCATGGCGATTCTGCTGATGCTGATCGGCTTGTTTGCCTTTATTGCAGTATTGGTGCATTAAGACGGTTCAGCCAGGAAGCGCAAACTTTTTTAAAATAAAGCAATGGACATTAGGAAGACCAAGGCAGTATTTAACTTTTAATCCTCACCACATTTTCAGGAAAAAGGAGAGCTAAGTTATGTGTAACCATTCGTCATGTAGTGGTCAGGCACACTTCCACCCCAAGGGCAAACTGCCCTCGACGTACACCATAGAGGCGCAGAAGCACCAGAGAAAAATTTTACCCCTGGCCGACAAGCGGGATTTTGAAGAGGCCCATCATGGCTTTATCGCAGTCCCTGATTACAAGGTAATCAAAAATGACCAAGGCGGCATCGCCTGGGATCTGGGCCGCTACGACTTCCTGCTGCAAGGCCAGGATTTCGACTCCATCCATCCCTCCCTGCAGCGGCAGGCCATTCTGAACATGGATTTCGGCCTCTTCGAGGTGGTTCCTGGCATCTACCAGGTGCGCGGCTTCGACCTGGCCGTCATCTCCTTCATCAAGGGCAAGACCGGCTGGATCATCATCGATCCCCTGACCGTGAAGGAAACGTCCCGGGCCGCTCTCAAATTTGTCAATGAGAAACTGGGGGCCCGGCCGGTGGTGGCGGTGATCATCTCCCACTCCCACGCCGACCATTTCGGTGGCATCCGGGGTGTGGTGAGCGATGACGACCTCAAGGCGGGCAAAATCCAGATCCTGGCGCCCAAGGGCTTCATGCACGAGGCCATTTCTGAGAACCTCTATGCCGGCAATGCCATGGTGCGGCGCAAGGTCTTTACCTACGGCGACGCCCTGCCCGCCAGCCCATTCGGCCACGTGGACATGGCCATCGGCAAGAACGTGGCGGCCGGGGAGGTGGGCATCCTGCCGCCCACCCGGGTCATTATGGAACCCATCGAAGAGTTGGAAATCGACGGGGTGCACATGGTCTTTCAGAATACCCCCGGCACCGAGGCCCCCGCAGAAATGAATACCTGGTTTCCCGACTTCGATGCCCTCTGGCTGGCGGAGAACGTGGTGGCCGGCCTGCACAACGTCCTCACCCTCCGGGGGGCCCCGGTGCGCGATACCCTCGCCTGGGCCAAGTACATCAACGTCGCCCTCCACAAGTGGGGTGATAAGGCCAAGGTCATCTTCCAGTCCCACAACTGGCCGCGCTGGGGGAAAGAACGCATTCAGGAAGTGCTGCGCGGGGAGAGGGACATGTACGCCAATCTCAACAACCAGGTCCTGCACCTGGCCAACCAGGGGGTCACCATCAACGAGATCCACAATGTGTATGAACCACCGCAAACCCTCCAGAACCAGTGGTTCGCCCGCGGCTATCACGGCACCTACGCCCACAACAGCCGCGCCGTCATCCAGCGCTACCTGGGCTTCTGGGACTGCAATCCCGCCACCCTGCTCCCCCTGTCGCCCCGGGACAGCGCGCCGCTCTTTGTGGAAATGATGGGCGGCGCCGCCAAGATAATGCCGAAGGCCCGGGAGCTTTACGATCTGGGCAAATACCGGGAGGCCCAGGAAATCCTGAACAAGCTGGTCTATGCCGAGCCCGACAACCAGGAGGCCAAGGAGCTCCTGGCCGACGTCTGGGAGCAGCTCGGCTACCAGTCCGAGGGCGCTGGCGTCCGCTATATTTACCTGGTGGGGGCCAAGGAGCTCCGGGATGGTATCATCCCGGTGGCGGCGGCGAAAGCCGGCAGTCCTGACTTTGTGCGGGGCACCACCACGGAGATGTTCCTCGATTACCTGGCCATTCTGGTGGACACCAAAAAAGCCGCGGGCCTGCAGTTCAAGATCAACCTGTTCACCCCGGACAACGGCGAGAAATTTGTTATCGAGATGAGCAACGCCACCCTCACCACCCTCGCGGGTTACACGGCCCCGGACCCGGACCTGACCATCACCATTGACCGCGCTCAATTGGAAGACGTGATGATCGGCACCGCCAAGCTGGTGGATAAGGTCAAAGCCGGCAAGGCCAAACTGGAGGGCAATATTCAGGTTCTGGAGCAGCTAAAAGCCACCCTGGTGAAGTTTGACCCCTTCTTTGAGATTCTGCCGGGCACCAAGCCCACCGCCGCCCCGGCCGGCACACCCGCCAAAGACGAGGTCTTTGAGGATGATGCCCCGGTGGTGAAGGAACCGTAACCGATCGTGCCGGCCTTATGCTTATTGAATTACCTGAGCTAAGTCCCCCACCGGCTGGAAGTCCGAAGACTGATGGCCTTTAAAGGTGTCTTATGCCACCAGAAACAAAAAACCCCGTATTTTATGTGGATACATCCAATCTTTGTTGGCCAAACACACAATTTAGCTGGTTATGGGGCACAGAAGGCCTGCGGCGAGGCGCTCAACAGGTTGGATACCAAGGAGAGATGGAACTTTCTGATGCGCACCTATCGCCCAGGCACATCGTTTTTGGAGAGGACTTACAAACTTCCGGCGGCCAAACCCATGAAGTGAACCGCTAATTGCTGGGGCGGCATCTTCGGGACCGGGCTCGCAATGAGAAGTTGCAGCAAACCCATGCTCCAAGGGTCGAGGCAACCAGCCCATTCTCTTTGAACCACGGGATAACATAGTATGGACCACCCCATCCTCCTTTATTTCGTCAGTCTGACCATTTTTACCCTCATGTTCGCCCTGGGGGTCAGCCACTCTTTTGAGGAACTCACCTCTCTGTGGCGTCGGCCGGGATTGCTACTCCGCTCCCTGCTGGCGGTGGTCTTCCTGGTCCCCCTGGCGGTGGTCCTCTTGTTATTGATCTTCGACCTGCCCCCCGCCGCAGCCACCGGCCTGGCGTTGTTAGCTGCGGCGCCGGGGGCGCCCGTCACCTACAGACGGTCCCAAATGGCCGGGGGAGATCCCGCCTACACGGCCAGCCTGCAACTGACGCTGGCCTTGCTGGCGGTGGGAATTACCCCGGCCATCCTGGCCGTGTTTCATGCCCTTTTTGGGTTGTTAATCGGGGGAGTGACTTTTTTTCAAGTGGCCCGGCAGGTTGCTCAAGTGACTTTCTTTCCAGTCATCCTCGGTCTGTCGCTCCAGCAGTTTGCCCCCAGGCTCGCTGAGGTCCTGCGGAAGCCCGTGTCCCTGCTGGCCAATATCCTGTTCATCCTGTTGCTTCTCGTGCTGGTCCTGCTTCTCGCCCTGGTGCCCCAGATGCGGGCGCTGCTCAATGTTGGGTGGCTGTCCATGGCGGTGATCGTGCTGATGGTAGCGGTCTCCCTGGCCATCGGCCACCTGTTGGGCGGCCCCCGCCGGGATCAGCGCTCCGCCCTGGCCACCGCCTCCATTGCCCGCAACTTCGGGCTCGCTCTGTTTCTCGCCGAACTAAGTGATTACGGGCATCATTTTATTCCCACGCTTGTGATGTATATGATTTTGGGGTTTCTCCTGGCTATTCCCTATGCCGTGTGGAGCAAGCGCCAACTAACTTTGAAGCAGGTGGGCGGCTAGAGTCAAGCGAACTGAAGTTTGGGAGGGGCGGTTAATGTCTCACCTGGCAATCAGAAACTTTCTGGCTGGTCTTATACTCTTGCCGTATTTTAACCCTTCGCCCGGTTGGAACCAGAATTCTCCCGAACGGCCCCTCGACTCCCCAAAACAGCAGGGGGAGTCGGTGGCCGACAGAATCATCAATCCCGTGTCGGACCTCCGGCTTTTGTCCATGCAGAGCGAATTTTAATGGTATGACAGCCAGATCACCGACAAGAAAGAGGCAGCCATCAGACTCGAGTGGGAGGGGCTGATTTAGGAGCAACCGCAGCACAATGGCACATGCTCAGCCAATTCTCTTCCAGATCCGGGGAGGAGGTTGGAAATAGGGTTGGAAAAATTTCCCCTGAGCAAGCAAAAGGGGTTGGGCCAGCGCCCAACCCCTTGATTTTTCTGGTAGCGGGGGGTGGATTTGAACCACCGACCTTCGGGTTATGAGCCCGACGAGCTTCCAGGCTGCTCCACCCCGCGGCATCTAAACATATTATACCTCATCTTCCGACAACGTCAACCGTTCTCGGGAAAAAAGGCACAAAAATCCCTTTTCCGGCATGTACTGGTAGTTTTCGCCTCGCTCCCTTGCGCATTCATTCAGGCTTAAAGATATCCCGGCTCCTGTGGTGAGCGAAGGCGGCACCAGGAAAGCAGGCGGCGCGGGCCAGATATTCCTGGATGTCGATGACAATCTCGCCGTGGGTGCCCATGTCGATGTCCATGGTTAGCGCAAATCCCTTGCTTCCCGTTCGACCCGGGAACAGGGTCCCCCCCCTTAAACCCCCGGAAGCGATCGCACCCACCGCCGAAACTCTTCCCTTCACTGGTCATCCGAGCGGTAACAATCTGCTTGCCATGGCCCTCGTCCGGCAAGACCGGGACCTGCCGAGGTAATCAGCGGCTTCATCGCCCCTGCAGGGAGGTCCTTTCTGAGGCCTATCCCCAAGACTCCCTAGCCTCGCCAGGCCCGAAGTCTCCAAGTTGATTAAGCTTGAGCCGACATCTCCGGTGGAGGAAGTATCTGTTTACCGGGGAAAATCCCCTCTGAAGAGGTTTCTCAGAGTTTACACCCCGTTGAGTAGCGGCGCCCCGGTTTCCCCTGCCCGCCTGAGGTCCTCCTCCACGTGGGGCACCGCGGCCAGGAAAAAAGCCCCGGCCAGCACCAGGGCCACCAGGGTCAGGGCCACCCCGGCGGTAAGATGCCAGACGTCCGCCACCAGCCCGATGAGAAAGGGGGAGGGCACATCCCCCACCAAGTGGATGACGATGATGTTCAGGGCCACCGCCCGGGCCCGGCGGGCCGGTCCGGCCACACTCACCACCACCGCGGTGAGGAGACCGGGGTTAAGAAAGAGCAAAAAGATGGCCCCCACAATCCCTGGAATATACAGCTCGGGGGCGGCGGCGAAAATGGCCAGGGCTCCCAGAGGCAAAGCGAAAAGGGCTCCCCCGGCGCTGAGCCACAAAGGCGCATGGGCCCGGCGGGCCATGAGCCGACTCCCCAGATAGCCCCCGATGACCGTCCCCAGCCCGCCGGCCACGGTCACCGCGCCGAAGAGGAGATAATTGGCCTGGGCCAGGCTCAGGCCTTTGGCCACCTCCAGGAAGCGGGGCATCCAGAAGGCCAGGCCTCCCAAAGTGAAAGTGGTCATGCCGTAGCCCAGCATCAGCCTCCTGAGGGTGGGCACCCGCCACAGGGCCAGGAAGGAGGCCTGGGGGTCAATGGCCTTTTCCGGGTTGGTGGGAGGAGCCAGCGCCGCCGCCGGCAGCCGGGTCACCGACCAGGCCAGAAGCAGACCCGGCACGCCCCCCAACAGAAAGACGGGCCGCCAGCCGAAGCGGCTTCCCAGAAACCCCCCGGCCAGATAAGCCAGGGCCGCCCCCACGGGAATGGCCAGGTAGAAAATGCCCAATGCGGCGCTGCGGCGGTTCAGGGGCAGGCGGTCGGCCATGTAGGCCGGGGCCAGGGTGCCAAAGGAGGCCTCCCCCACCCCCACCAAGCCCCGGGTGAGCACCAGCCAGGGGTAGGAGCTCACCCAGGCGGTAAGGCTGGTGGCCACCGACCACAAGGCGGCGCCGGCGGCCATGAGCCGCAGACGGCCGTAGCGGTCCCCCAGCCAGCCGAAGAGGGGGGAGGTCACCAGATAGACCAGGAAAAAGGCGGTGCCCAGAAACCCATAGGCCCGCCCGCTCAAGCTGAGCTCTTCCTTGATGAGGCTGGCCAGAGCGGCCAGGAGATACCGGTCCAGGTAATCCAGGAGGTTGAGGCCGGTGAGGAGCAGGAGGGCGCGGGTTCCCATGGGCGTGAAGGGGAGGAGCTGAGAGCTTTAAGCGGGCCAATGAGCTGCTTCGGGAGCCAGGGCAGCAGCCGGCATCCGGGATCGGCCCCCGCAATTCTGACCGCGCACACCCCCCTTCCCGATGCCCGGTCAGGACAGCCGGATGAAGACCGTTTCCCGCTCCGCTTCGCCGGTGAGGAGGGATTCCCGGCCGTCCTCGGAGACAAAGCGCTTCAAGGGAAACTCCTCCCCGGGAAACCAGTCGATGGCGAAGACATAACCGCCGTCCCGCCGCCTGAGCACGAGATGTGCCGGTTCTTCCTCCTCTTCTTTCAGGGGATAGAGGAGATACAGGGTGTAGCTGGCCTCCCCGCCCACCTCCTCCCCCCGGTCCCGGCGGCCGGTCCAAAGCTCAAAGCCCTCGCCAAACAGCCCCGAAAGCCAATAGAGCTGGATGAAGTCGTGGGGGAAATCCAGAGCCGGCTGCCGGGAAGCGGCCTGAGCCTCTTCCCGGGTCATTTGCCCTTAAGCCCCGCCCAGGCCATCTTGCGGCGCACCAAGGCCAGCTGCTGCTGCAAGGGGATCTCCATGGGGCAGATGTCATCACAGGCCATCAGCCCGATGCAGCCAAAGACGCCTTCATCAGTGCCCACCACCTCAAAGACCTGCCAAGGGGAGCGCTCATCCCGGGGGTCAATGAGGAACCGGGCAATGCGGTTCAAGCCCGCCGCGCCCACAAAATCGGCCCGCATATTGGCGGTGGCGCATGCAGCAATGCAGGAGCCGCACTCAATGCAACGCTCCGCCTCATAAATCTCCTGGGCCAAAGCGTTGTCCATGCGCTCTTCCTGGGCCTTGGGGTCAAAGTCCTTGTCCGTGTGGATCCAGGCCTCCAGATTCTCATTCAACTGCCGAAACCACACCCCGGTGTCCACCGACAGATCCCCCACCAACTTGAAGACCGGCAAGGGCATCAGGGTGATGCGATCCGGCAGATCCTGCGTCAAAGTCTTGCACGCCAACCCCGGCCGCCCATTGATCAACATGCCGCAGGAGCCACACACCGCCGCCCGGCAGACAAAATCAAACATCAAGGACGGATCCTGCTCCTCCCGGAGGCGATTCAAGGCAATAAACAACGTCATGTTGGGCGTCTCGTCCAACTGAAACTCCTGCATCCGGGGCGCAATCTCCGGGGTGGCCGGATTGTAACGGAAAATACTGAAAGTCAACAACCGCTCAGCCATGACCGCGTTCCTTTGGTGGCAGTGTTGGGGGAGGGGGCCAGGGGGCGCAGCCCCCTGCCCCCTCCCCCAAGCCCCCGCCCCCAACCCCATAATGGGGGTTGGGGAGGGGGGCCGGGGGAGGGCGGGGGAACGAGTTCCCCCGGCCCTCCCCCGGTTACCTACTTGATGGGCATCGTGCCGTAGCCCCGGTCGCCGGGGGGCAGTTCGGTGATTTTCACCGGTTCGTAGTCGATGTGAGGCATGCTGGCGCCGGGGGGCCAGGTGGCCAGGGTGCGTTTCAGCCAGTTGACGTCGTCCCGCTTCGGGTAATCCTCCCGGTAGTGGCTGCCCCGGCTTTCGGTGCGCAGCAAAGCGCCTTGGGCGATGCACAGGGCCAGGCGCAGCATCCCCGGCAGGCGCAAGGCGCTGAAGAGTTCGGGGTTGGGTCCCAGGCCGCTGGAGCGCAGGCGCAGGTCCTGGGAGCGCTGGTAGAGCTCCTGGAGGGTGGTGACGGCCTGCTGCAGGCCCTCGCCGGTGCGGAAGATGCCCACGTGCTCCAGGAGGGTCTCTTCCATCTTCTTGCGGAGTTCGTAAACGTTTTCGCTGCCGGAGGCCCGCCGGCGCAAGCTCTCAATGCGGGCGGCCTGGGCGGCCAGGTGGTCCTCCACCACGGAGAAGGGGAAGGTCAGCGGCGCCTCCTGGACGAATTCCGCCACTTTCTCGCCCACCACCATGCCGGCCACAATGGTTTCGGCCAGGGAGTTGCCGCCCAGGCGGTTGAAGCCGTGGAGGTCCCAGCAGGCGGCCTCGCCGGCGGCGTAAAGGCGCGTCAGGCCCACGGCCTCGCCGTGGATGTTGGTGCGCACCCCGCCCATGGAGTAGTGCTGGGTGGGCCGGACCGGAATGAGCTCCTGCACGCAGTTGATGCCCAGGAAGTTGGCGCAGATGGTGAAAACTTCCCGGAGGTTGGTGCAGATGTGGGCCTCCCCCAGGTGGCGCAGGTCCAGCCACAGGTGGGGGCCGTAAGGGGATTCCACCCCGTAGCCCTTGCGCATGTGGTGCACCATCCAGCGGCTGACCACGTCCCGGGAAGCCACCTCCTTTTTCACCGGCTCATAGTCGGGCATGAAACGGTGCAGGTTTTTGTCCAGGAGGTAGCCGCCGTCGCCCCGGCAGCCCTCGGTGACCAGGATGCCGGCGGGGACAATGCCGGTGGGGTGGAACTGCACCGCCTCCATGTTGCCCAGAGGCACCACGCCGGTGTCCAGGGCGATGGCCATGCCGGTGCCCTCGTTGATCACCGCGTTGGTGGAAACCCCGTACATGCGGCCGTAGCCGCCGGTGGCGATGACCGTGGCCTTGGCGAGGTAGGGCCGAAGCTCCCCGGTGCGCAGGCTCAGGACCACGGCGCCGTAGCATTCCTTGCCGTCGTGGATGAGGGCGATGGCCTCGGCCCGGTCGTGCACGGTGATGCCCAGCTTCACCACCACCGAGTCCATGGCGTACTGGAGGACGTGGCCGGTGCCGTCGGAGGCGAAGCAGGTGCGCCACTTGGCGGTGCCGCCGAACTGGCGCTGGGCGATGAGCCCGGCCTTTTCGGGGAGCTCCTCCACCTCCACGCCGTCGGGGAGGGTGCGCTTGCCCGGCACCACCCGGGACCAGGGCACGCCCCACTGGGCCATCTGGCGCACCGCCACCGGGGCCAGCTCCACGAAGAGGCGGGCCACCTCCTGGTCGCAGCCCCAATCCGAGCCCTTGACGGTGTCTTCGAAATGGATGTCGGGGTTGTCGCCGTAGCCCATGGCCACATTGCCGAGGCTGGCCTGCATGCCGCCTTGGGCTGCGGTGCTGTGGGAGCGCCGGGGCGGCACCAGGCTGAGGATGGTGACCGTGTGGCCGCGGCTGGCGGCCTCGATGGCCACCCGTTCGCCGGCCAGACCGGCGCCGATTACCAGAACGTCAGAGAGATGGGCCTCAGACCACTTCATGTCAGACCTTTACCGAAGTGAAATAAAAGACCACCAGGGCCACAAAGCCCAGGGCCACCAACCCGAGGGTGGCATACACCAGATACTTGGTGAACTTCTGGCGATGTACCCAGCTCCACTTCACCAGGATGCGGTACAGGCCCAGCATGGCGTGGATCTCCGCCAAAAGCAGCAGGGCCAGGAGCAGGGAGAAGTGGCCGGACTGGACCCTAAGGGCGCTTTTGGCCGCCTCGATGGGCCAGGTGGAGAGGGTGGACCAGATGTGGATGGCGGAGAGCACCAGCACTCCCAGGCCGGTGAGGATCTGGGCCAGCCAGGCCCAGGTGTCCAGGTGCTGCAGGCGGCGGGAATGCTGGAGGAAGATGCGCATCTCCTCCACCCGCCAGGGCGCCTTGCGCATGGCCGCCAGGCCGTGCACGAGGATGGCCAGGATCACCAGAGGGATGCCGATGTAGGAGATGTAGTATTCATCCAGGAAATGGGAATCCCGGTTGAAGGTCTCCTGCCCCAGGATAATGCTGGAGACCGCGAAGAGATGAAACTGCAGGAAGCCCAAAAGAAAGAGGCCGGTGAAGAGTTCCACCAGCTCCGTGCCGGCTTCCCAGCGGGGGCTTTTGGCCAAAGTCTTCTGGAGATACACGGGGGCACCTTGCTGACAGGAATTAAAGAAAACTGGCACAGTTGGAAAATCTATCCTGGCCGGAAGGGTTCGTCAAGGGGCGGGGGGATTTTTCCCGACAGGCCAGAGGGCCTGGGCCTCTCCTCCCCCTTGCATTCCGGCGGGGAACGGGATATGAGAGGGGCATGGGTGAGAAAGGAAAAAAGGCCAAGACCGCGCCCCTGCCGGCGGAGGCGGCCCGCTGGCTGGCCATCGCCAGGGAGGTCCTGGAGGCCGAGGCCCAGGCCATCCTCAAGGTGGCGGAGCGCCTCAGTGACAGCCTGGCCCAGGCCGTGGCCCTGATTTTGGCCCACCCCGGCAAGGTGGTGGTGAGCGGCATCGGCAAGTCCGGGGCCATCGCCCACAAGATCGCCGCCACCCTGGCCAGCACCGGCACCCCGGCGGTCTTTCTGCACGCCGCCGAGGCGGTGCACGGGGACCTGGGCATCTACACCCCCGGGGACCCCAGCCTCCTCATCTCCAAAAGCGGCGCCACCGCCGAGCTCTTGCGCCTCATCCCGGTGCTAAGGCGCTTCCGCTCGCCCCTCATCGCCCTGGTGGGGAACCTGAACAGCCCCCTGGCCCGGGAGGCGGACGTGGTCCTGGACGCCCGGGTGGAGCGGGAGGCGGACACCCTGAACCTTGCCCCCACCTGCAGCACCACCGCCGCCCTGGCCCTGGGGGACGCCCTGGCGGTGGCCCTGATGCATGCCCGCAACTTCACCCGAGACGACTTCGCCCGCTACCACCCCGCCGGCCAACTGGGCCGCAACCTGTGGCTCACGGTGGCCGACGTCATGCACCGGGGGGAGGCGGTGGCCTGGGTAGGGCCGGAGACCCCCCTGCGCCAGGTGATCATCGCCATGACGGAGCGCCCCCTGGGGGCCGCCTGCGTGGTGGATGAGGCGGGGAATCTCCTGGGGCTGATCACCGACGGGGATTTGCGCCGGGCCCTGATCACCCGCCAGGATATTCGGGGGGTGAAGGCCCAGGAGATCATGACCGCCCGGCCCACCACCATCACCCCCGGGGCCAGCCTCAAGGAGGCGGCCCAGCTCATGGAGGACCGGCCCTCCCAGATTTCGGTCCTGCCGGTGGTGGAGCCCCACAGCCGGCGCTGCCTGGGGCTCATCCGTATCCACGACATCTACCAGCCCGAGCTGATCTGACGTGAGAGAGGGGGCCAGGGAGCGAGGCCCCCTGCCCCCTCTTCCACACCCTCTCCCCCCACCCCTTGTGGGGCTTAAATCGTCGGCCTCTCTTTCAAGTCAGCCACCGGTGCCGAGGCTGATCAGCCCTCCAGCTCCTGCCAGTAGCGCCAGAACTCCGGGAAGGACTTGGCCACGCAGCCCGGATCCTCGATGACCACCCCGGGGACTTTCAGGCCCGCCACCGCGAAGCTCATGGCGATGCGATGGTCGTCATAGGTATGGATGATCGCGCCGTGAAGCGGCCGCCCGCCCCGGATGCGGAGGCCGTCTTCCATCTCCTCCACCTCCCCGCCCATCTTCCGGAGCTCCGTGGCCACCGCGGCCAGGCGGTCCGACTCCTTGTGGCGCAGATGGCCCACACCGGTGATCACCGTGTCGCCCTCGGCAAAGGCCGCCACCACCCCCAGGGTGGGCACCTGATCCGGCATATTGGCCATGTCCACGGTGATGCCGTGCAATGGGCCGCCCGCCACCGTCAGGCCCAGGGGCGAGCTTTCAATGTGACACCCCATGCGGGCCAGCACCGAAAGGAAATCAATGTCGCCCTGGGTGGAATCCACGCTCAGGTTGGCCACCGTCACCCGGCCGCCGGTGACCGCGGCCGCGGCCCAGAAATAGGCGGCGCTGGAGGCGTCCCCCTCCACCGCATACTCCCGGGGCTCATAGGCCTGGCCGCCGGGCACCTGAAAGAAGCGGTAGCCCCGGCGGAAAAAGGAGATGCCAAAGGCGGCCATCACCTCCAGGGTGAGGTCCACATAGGGCCGGGAGACCAGCTCGCCGGTGATCTCCACCTCCACTCCCAGGGGGGCCAAGGGCCCAATCAGGAGGAGGGCGGAGAGATACTGGCTGCTCACCTGCCCGGACAGGCGGGTGTGACCGCCGGTGAGGCCACCGTGGACGATGACCGGCGGGCAGCCGTCCCCCCTTTCCGACTCGGCCTTGACTCCCAACAGCTTCAGGGCCGCCAGCAGTTCCCCCACCGGCCGTTCACAAAGGCGCGGGGTGCCGGTGAGGAGGTACTTTCCTTGTCCCAAGGAGACCAGGGCGGTAAAAAAGCGGTGGGAAGTGCCGGAGTTGCCGAAATAGAGGGGTTCGGTCACGGGCTTCAGGCGGCCGCCGGTGCCCCGGATGCGGACGGTGGCGTCCTCCCAGTCGATAACGGCCCCCAGCTTCCGGAGGGCCTGAGCGGTGAGCAGGGTGTCCTCGGCCACCAGGGCGTTGGTCACCAGGCTCTCGCCGGAAGCCAGGGCGCCGGCGATGAGGGCCCGATGGGTGAGGCTCTTGGAGCCCGGGAGGGACACGGTGGCCTCCACCTGGTCCCGGGGTCTAATTTCCCGCGTGATTTCCATACATTCCCTTTCGGATGGGATAATGCGCCGGCCTCGCGATGAGGTCACCCCGCCGCCGCCTCTCCTTGGCCATCAGGGTTTTCGGGTGCCGAAAAATTCCTCTAACAGGGCCAGCATCTGCTCCACTTCCCGGGGGTGGAACCACCGGATCTCCGGGTCGGCCCGAAACCAGGTGAGCTGGCGTTTGGCATAGCGGCGGGTGTCCCGTTTGATGGCCGCCACCGCCTCCTCAAACCCCACCTCACCGTGCAGGTAGGCCACCAGGTGGCGGTAGCCCAGGGCCCGAAGCGGCTTCAGGTCCGGAGGATAGCGGCTGAGGAGCCTTTTCACCTCCTCCAGCCAGCCCGCCGCCAGCATGGCCTCCACCCGGGCCTCAATCCTGGCATAGAGCTCCTCCCGGGGCAGGGTGAGGCCGATTTTCAGCGTCTCATAGGGCCGGTCGGCGAAGCGATGGGCTGCAGCCAGCTCGCTTAAGGGCCGGCCGCTCCCCTCCACCACCTCCAGGGCCCTTAGGATGCGGTAGGTGTCCCCGGGGGGCAGGCGCCCGGCGGTGGCCGGGTCCAGCCGGCGCAGCTGCTCATACAAAGGGGCGAGCCCCCCCTCCGCCAGCTCCTCCTTGAGACGCGCCCGGATCTCCGGATACTTGCCGCCGTCGGGAAAGAGCCCCCCCAACAGGGCCTTGATGTAGAGGCCGGTGCCCCCCACCACCAGAGGCTTGACCCCCCGCCGGATGAGCTGGGCGATCACCGCCCGGGCCTCGGTGAGGTAGCGGGCGGCGTCGTAGGGCTCATCGGGCGCCGCCACGTCAATGAGATGGTGGGGCACCACAGCCCGCTCCTCCGGGGTGGGCTTGGCGGTGCCGATGTCCAGCTCCCGGTAGACCTGGAGGGAGTCGGCGTTGATGATCTCGGCCCCCAGCTCCGGCGCCAGAGCCAGTGCCACCTGGGTCTTGCCCACCGCGGTGGGCCCGGCCAGCACCGCCACCTTGGGTTTGGCTGCCATCACCCCTTAGGTCGCCGGAACATCTGATGCAGCTCCGGAAGCGACAGCAGGCGCCATATGGGCCGGCCGTGAGGGCAGGTGGCGGGGCTGCCCACCTCATCCAGCTGCTTAAGGAGGCTGTGCATCTCCTCCAGGGTCAGGGTCTGGCCGGCCTTGATGGCCCCCCGGCAGGCCAGGGCCAGGCGGGCCCGCTCCCGCACCGCCTCGGGGTCGCTCCCGCTCTTGATGGGACTTATTGCCTCCACCGCCTCCAGCACCGCGGCCTCCAGGTCAGTGCCGGCCAGGCAGGCGGGCGCGGCGGTGAGCAGGAAGCTGGCGCCGCCGAAGGGGTCCAGGACCAAGCCCAGTTCCGCCAGCAGGTCCAGATTGTCCTGAACCCAGGCCGCCTGTGGGGGGCTCACCTCCACCACCCGGGGGAAGAGCAGGGCCTGGCGGGGTGATTTCACCTCCCCCAGCCGCTCATAGAGCACCCGCTCGTGGGCCGCATGCTGGTCAATGATGATGAGGCCGCCAGAAGACTGGGCCAGGAGGTAGGTCTCCGCCAGCTGGCCGATCAGGGTCAGATCCCCAAACCGCCCGCCCGGCAGCGCCGCGGCCGCAGGCCGGGGAGGCCGGGCCGGCTCCGGGAAGGGGAGGACGGTGGCGGCAAGGACGGGGGCAACCGGAGCGGCCCCGGCCTCTGCCACCCGGGAGACGGCCGCCGGCTCCCAGCTCACCTGGTAGACGGGCCTCTCGCCCGCCAGCGGCCCCAGACCCTGGCGCAGGGCGGCTAGGAGCAGGCTGTAGATGCGACCGGGCTCCCGAAAGCGCACCTCGGCCTTGGCGGGATGGACGTTGACGTCCACCTGCTCCGGCGGCAGGCGCAAAGAGACCACCGCCGCCGGGTGCCGTCCCCGGGGGAGGCGCCCCTGATACACTTCTTTGAGGACTGCCCCCAAAATGCGGTCCTGGACCACCCGGCGGTTGACCAGGAGGGTCTGGAAGCGGTTGCTGGCCACGGAGAAATCCGGCGCCGAGATCAGCCCCCGGACCCCATAAGGCCCGGCTTCCAATTCAAAGGGGATCAGATTCTGCGCCAGCTCCGGGCCGAAGAGGGCCGCCACCCGCTCCACCAGGCTCATGGCCGCCGGCGCGCTCACCAGGACCCGGACGGGGGTGGCCAGCTCAAAGTGCACCTCGGGATACCCCAAAGCCAGTTGGCGCACCGCCTCCACGCTGGCCGCCTGCTCCGCCTCCTTGCTTTTCAGGAACTTGCGCCGGGCGGGGGTGTTGTAGAAGAGCTCCTCCACCAGCACCTGGGTGCCGGGGGCGGCGGGGGCGGGCCCCAGCTCCAGGACTTCGCCGCCCCGCACCACCAGGCGGGTACCGGCCTCGGCCTCACGCGGCCGGGAGACGAGGGTGAGGCGGGAGACCGCGGCCAGGCTGGCCAGGGCCTCGCCTCGAAAGCCCAGGGTGACGATGGCCAGCAGGTCCTCCTCCCGGCGGATCTTGCTGGTGGCGTGGCGCAAAATGGCCACAGGCAGGTCGTCGGGCTCAAGGCCGCAACCGTCGTCGGCCACCAGCACCCGGCGCCGGCCCCCCTCCTCCAGGCGGATGGAGATCTGCCGGGCCCCGGCGTCCAGGGCGTTTTCCACCAGCTCCTTGACCACCGCGGCGGGCCGGGTGATGACCTCCCCGGCGGCGATCTTGGCGGCGGTGGCCGGGTCCAGCAGTGCGATGCGTCCCATGGCCTCAGCTTGCCAAGCCTTGAGCTCTTGGTTTATGATGAACCCTGACGGGAGGGCTGTGATCCGGTTCTTCCTCACCGCCCCGCCGGCTGTTTCAAGAACTGGCCTTCTTCCGGTCGGCGGGGCCCTCTTCCCGGCGTGGAGCGTCAAATCCCGCGTGCTCACGTGCGTGCCCCGGCCGGGAAATGTGCCTTTTTCCAGGACTATACCACAATTCCCACGGAGGGGCCATGGGCAAAAGCCAGGGGGCAGGCCTCACGCCCCGGGAGGAACAGGTCCTCAAGGTGGCCAAGGAGATCGTGGTGAAATTCATTGAAGTGGGACGCCTCTCCCCCGCCGCCTTTCCGGAGACCTTTCAGATGGTGATCGACACGGTGCGCCGTTCCCTTGAGGCCCAGGAATAACGGGGCAGGAACTTTCTGGCGACTCCAAGAGTGAGAACGCGCAATTTGGGAAGAGGGGAAGCCTCCTTTTTCACCCCAAGGCCCCAAAGAGACCGGGAAGCCATTTCACCAGTCCTCCTTGGTTACCCAGGGCGTTTTTGACTGGTCGGAGTAGATAACCCCCGGCTCCGAAAAATATTAGAAAAAGGAGAAACCATGCGCCGCAGCGGCGGGCGGGCGGCGGAGGCCTTGCGGCCCGTGCGCATCGAACCGGGCTACCTGGACTTTGCCGACGGCTCGGCCCTGGTGACCTGGGGGCGCACCCGGGTCCTGTGCGCCGCCTCGGTGCTGAACCAGGTGCCGCCCTTCAAGCAGTTCACCGGCGAGGGCTGGGTGACGGCGGAGTATGCCATGCTGCCGCGGTCCACCGCCACCCGCCAGCCCCGGGAAGGCCTGGCCGGGCGGCCCCGGGGCCGCTCCCAGGAGATCCAGCGCCTCATCGGCCGGGCCCTGAGGGCCGTGTGCGACCTCAAGGCCCTGGGGGAGCGCACCGTGATTTTGGACTGCGATGTGCTCCAGGCCGACGGCGGCACCCGGGCGGCGGCCATCACTGGCGCCTTTGTGGCCCTGGCCCTGGCTCTGGAACCCTTACGGCGCCGGGAGGAGTTGGAGACCCTTCCCCTCACCGGCCAGGTGGCGGCGGTGAGCTTAGGAAGGGTAAGCGGCGCGCTTCTGCTGGACCTGGACTACGAGGAGGACTCCCAGGCGGAGGTGGATGCCACGGTGGTGGGCACCCACCGGGGCGAGCTGGTGGAGGTGCATGTGGCCGGCGAGGGGCGCACCTTCCCGCCGGAGCTTTTGCCGGAGCTCCTCCGGCTTGCCGCCCGGGGGCTGGAGCCCCTCTTTCGCCTGCAGGTGGAGGCCCTGGCGCCGTGGCTGCCCCTTCCTTGGTGATCGCCACCCGCAACCCCGGCAAGGTGCGGGAGCTGGCGGAGCTCCTGGCGGATCTGCCCCTGCGGCTCCTCAGCCTGGCGGATTTCCCGGAGCTCCCCGAGATTCCGGAGGAGGGGGAGACTTTCACGGACAACGCCGTGGCCAAGGCCCGGCAGGTGGCGGCCGTGACGGGGCTCCCCGCCCTGGCGGACGACTCCGGTCTGGAGGTGGCGGCCTTGGGGGGGCGCCCCGGGGTCCATTCGGCCCGTTACGCCGCGGACCTCACCGCGCCCTTGCCCCCCACCGACGAGGACAACTGGCGAAAGCTCCTTCAGGAGCTCCGCGGCGTCCCCGAAGGCGAGCGCCAGGCCCGCTTTGTCTGCGTCATCGCCCTGGCCCTGCCCGACGGCCGCCTCTTCACCACCCGGGGGGAGTGCCCGGGCCTCATCGCCACCGAACCCCGAGGGCATGAGGGCTTCGGGTATGACCCGGTCTTCTGGCTGCCGGAGTATGGGGCCACCATGGCGGAGGTGGGCCTGGAGGTGAAAAACCGCCTCAGCCACCGGGCCCGGGCCCTGGCGGAGATGAAAGAGATCCTCCGCCGCCTGGTGGCCGACGGGGCCCTCGGCAGTCCGGCGGCTTAAGCCATCCTGTCGGGACGTAGCGCAGCCTGGTCAGCGCGCGTGCCTTGGGAGCACGAGGTCGGCGGTTCAAATCCGCCCGTCCCGACCATCCCTTAGCGGCCGGCCGGCTTCATGACCTCCTGGGCCCAGCTCAAGGCCGCCGACACCCGGGGAAAGCCGATGGTGCTGGTGAGGAGGATGAGGGCGTGGGTGATCTCTTCGGGGGTGGCCCCGGCCGCCAACGCCCGGCGCACATGGCTGTGCACCGAGCCCTCGGAGCCGATGGCCGCCGCGGCCGCCATCTGGATGAGGTGCGAGGTCTTTTCCTCCAGGGGTCCCGCCTGCCGCACCGTCTCCCCCAGGCGCTCCAGGGCGCTGACAAAGTCCCCGTGTTTTTCCTTCAGGTTGCGGTACCAGGCCGGATAGCCGGCGTTCACCATGATTTGCCTCCTTATGGGGTCTGGGGGCATCATCCCCCAAGAGAGGGCGGCCGTCAAGGTGAGAGGGCGGGCGGGGCTTGGCCTCGATTTACTAAAGGGTAAGGGGGGTGGGGAGGGGAGT